>CAZNSB010000647.1:0-3036 GCA_964575155.1 uncultured Planctomycetaceae bacterium
GCCCGATGGTCTTGTGCCCTTCGGAGGCGTCCACGATGGCGTAGTTGTCCTGCGAGATCGTCCGCAGGTTCACCCGGTGGGAGGGGGTGTCGGCGCTGCTCCAGTAGTAGTGCCCGTCGATGGCCTTGAAGTCCCCGTCGGCGGCGATGGCCCCGGCCAGCTCCGGCGCCAGCGGCCCGAACCACTCGGCGTCGGCGTCGGTGAGCGGCTTCTCGAAGCAGGCACACGAGAGCTGCCCGGAGAGGATGTACGGGTTGTGCGGGTCGATGATGGCGTGCTCGTGGGCCGCCCCGAAGAGGTACTCCGGGTGCCGCATGAGGTACTGGTCGATGGGGTCGTCGTAGGCGATGAGGACGACGAGGCTGTCGGAGGCGGTCCGGCCGGCGCGCCCGGCCTGCTGGAAGGTCGAGCAGATGGTCCCGGGGAAGCCCACCAGCACGGCGGCGTCCAGGCTGCCGACGTCGATGCCCAGCTCCAGGGCGTTGGTCGCCGAGACCGCCAGCAGGTTTCCCGAGAAGAGCTCCCGCTCGATCTCGCGGCGCTCCGACGGCAGGTACCCCCCGCGGTAGGGGCGGATGCGCTCGGCGAGCTCCGGGGCATCGGCGAGCTGCTCCCGGGCGTACCGGTAGATGAGCTCGGCCACCACCCGGGCCTTGGTGAAGACGATGGTCTGCGCCCGCCGCCGGAGAAGCCGAGTCAGCAGCTCCACCGCCTCGATGTTGGCCGACCGCCGCGAAATCCGCTCGCCGGGGGCGTCCACGAACGGCGGGTTCCACAGCGCGAAGTACCGCCGCCCCCGCGGCGAGCCGTCGTTGTCGATCAGCACCATCTCCCGCTGTGTCAGCCGGCCCGTCAGCTCCAGCGGGTTCGCCACCGTCGCCGAGCAGCAGATCATCTGCGGCCGGCTGCCGTAGTGCTCGCAAAGTCGCAGCAGCCTCCGCAGCACCCCCCCGACGTGGCTGCCGAAGATCCCCCGGTACGTGTGCACCTCGTCCAGCACCAGGTACCGCAGGTTCCGAAGGAACGCGTGCCACTTCGTGTGGTAGGGCAGCACCCCCACGTGCAGCATGTCCGGGTTGGTCAGGACGACGGAGGCCCCGGCCCGGATGCGGGGGCGATTGTGGCTGGGCGTGTCGCCGTCATAGACGGCCGGGGCCAGCACCTGCCCCAGCTCGGCGTCCTCCCCGGCCCACCGCTTCAGCAGGCCGAGCTGGTCCTGCGAGAGGGCCTTGGTCGGGAAGACGTACAGGGCGCGCGCGGCCGGATCGCCCAGCAGCGCCGACGCCACCGGCAGGTTGTAGCACAGCGTCTTGCCCGACGCCGTCCCCGTGACGATCACCACGTCGGCCCCGGCGGCGACCGCGTCGATGGCGGCGGCCTGGTGGCTGTACAGCCGGTGGATGTTCTGCCGCCGAAGCAGCGACCGCAGCAGCTCGGGGATGACCGCCCGCTGCGGCTGGGCATAGACGGCCTGGCGGGCCGGCATCTCCCGAACGTGCAGAACCTGCTGCCGGTAGCCCTTCTCGCCCGTGACCTCTCGCAGAAACGCCCTGGCGTCCATGCCGCCATGTTCGGCGAAATCCCGCCCGGCGGCAAGTGGTGTTAGGAAAATATTCGGTATCCGCCCGCCCCGGCCAGAACCGGCGCTGGCGGAGACCCCGGCCAGCCCGGACAATGCCTGACATGGAAAACCAATACGACGTCATGGTCATCGGCGGCGGGACCGCCGGAACGGTCGCCGCGATTCAGGCCGGCCGGGCCGGCGCCAGGACGCTCCTCCTCGAAAAGAACGGCACCCTCGGCGGGACGCTGACGGTCGCCGGGGTCAACTTCCCCTCCCTCTTCTTCGCCTGGGGCAGGCAGGTCATCGCCGGGGTCGGATGGGAGCTGGTGGTCCGCACCGCCCGCCAGACCGGCGGGCACCTGCCGGACCTCGACGACCCCAACGACCCGCGCTGGAGGCACGGCATCACGGTGAACAAGTGCGTCTTCGCCGCCCTGGCCGACGAGATGGTCCTCGACGCCGGCGCCGAGCTGCTCCTGCACGCCATGCCGGCCTCCGTCGAGTTCCGCGACGGTCGGTGGCGCGTCGGCGTGTGCACGAAGACCGGCCTCCGGCCGGTGACCGCCAAGGTCCTGATCGACGCCACCGCCGACGCCAATGCGGTCACGCTGGCGGGGCTGGAGGTGGACCGGCCCCAGACCGTCCAGCCCGGGACGCTGATGATGAACTACAGCGGATACGACCTCGACGCGGTCGACCTCGACGCCGTCGACGCCGCCTTCGCCCGGGCCGTCGGAGACGGGCGGATCCGGCACACCGACGTCGGCTGGCGCAAGGAAGGCCCGCGCCCGTTCCTCCGCTCCGGCGGCGGGAACTGCAACCACGTCACCGTCCGCGCCGCCGAGACCAGCGAGGGCAGGACCGCCGCCGAGGTCGACGCCCGCAGGGCCATGATGCGCGTCCTCCGCTTCTTCCGCTCCCAGCCGGGGCTCGAGGGGTTTCGCATGGACTGGATCGCCCCCGAGTGCGGCGTCCGCGAGACGGTCGTCATCCGCGGCAAGAAGCGCCTCACCTGCGACGACTACATGAGCGGGCGGCTGTTCGACGACGCCGTCTGCTACTGCTTCTACGGGATCGACATCCACCTCGATGACGGGCAGGGCATCGACGGCCGGCCCCTCCCCAAGGGCGTCGTCCCCACCATCCCCCGCGGGGCCATGCTCCCCGCGGGCAGCCGATTCCTCATCGTCGCCGGTCGATGCATCGCCGGGGACCGCGAGGCGCACTCGGCGTACCGCGTGGAGGCCCCCTGCATGGCCATGGGGCAGGCCGCCGCCGCCATGGCCGCCCTCTCCGCCCGGACCGGCACCGACCCCGAGCACCTCCCCATGCCAGAGGTCCGCGCCCTCCTCCGCGCCCACGGCGCCATCGTCCCGCCGGATGAGCCCGCCCCGTAGGTCCTTCCCGTCCATTCTCCGGGTGCCATGGCGGGTCCCGACGTACGTCGGGATTTCCCGCCATGCCGGTCAACA
>CAZNSB010000648.1:0-478 GCA_964575155.1 uncultured Planctomycetaceae bacterium
AGAATCGCGGAGTCTCAAGGAGCCGGCCGGCCGCGCGTGCCGGTCAAGAGGCTAAACAGATACAGCGCGATGAGCCGGGTGCCATGCCTGCGTTGTGTGCAGGCATGTTGACGCAGAGCAGTCAACCCTGCGCCGGCATGCTTACGGGCAACGTAAGCATGGCACCCGGCAATGTCGCACCCGCGCCGCGCGCCGTGGCCGAAAACGCGTGAATCCGGCGCGGGAATCGGCTATCAATGTGGCCCCGATTGGCGCGGAGACGACCATGCGGCCAGGCATTTCCTTGGCGGCCCTGATCTTGCTGGCCTCAGCGGCACCGGCCGGCGAGGCGGCCCTCATCCTCGACGAATCGGCCTACTGCAAGCCGTACTACCAGTTCGGCTGGGAGCGTCTCTCGGCGAGGGCGCCCAAGACCGAGGGCGGGAAGCCGCTGGGGGAGCGGCGGCTGGCGCGGCTGGAGGCGGGGGTGAAGGCTCGG
>CAZNSB010000648.1:488-1460 GCA_964575155.1 uncultured Planctomycetaceae bacterium
GTCGAAGACAGACTGGCGCGACCGGGCGGTGTTCCGCGGCTTCCGCATGGGGGGCACGGGGGACATCCCCAAGCTGCGCGCGGCCTGGACCGACCCGCCGCCGCCCGATTGGGCCCAGTGCGAGTTCGACGACGGCCGCTGGCTTCGCTTCCGCCGCCCGTTCGCCGTCGGCGAGGCCACGGGCGTCCACTTCGGGCAGTGGCGCTGCCAGGGGCCGGGGCTCCAGGCGGCGTTCTTCCGGTACCGCTTCGTCGTCGCCTCCCCGGCCGCCGCCGGCGACCTGACGCTGACGTTGAGCTACTACGGCGGCGCGCGGGTGTTCGTCAACGGGACGGAGCTCGCCCGCGGGCACCTGCCGGCTCGACGGGGCTCGGCGCAGGCGCCCGGCGATGACGCCGGCGAGAGCTGGGCGGAGGACTACCCGCTCGGCGCCTACCGCCGCCTGTGGACGGAGCTGAGCGAGAAGGAACAGGCCCGCGCGAAGCGCAAGGGCTGGGTTAGGGGCAAGGCGCCGAAGTACTTCGGCCTCGTGGGCCACCGCGTCGCGCCCGGGTCCCGCGTCCACGGGCTGCGGAATCGCACCCTCGGGCCGGTCAAGGTCCGCGCCAAGCTCCTCCGCAGGGGCACCAACATCCTCGCCGTGGAGGTCCGCGCCGCCCCGCTGCACCCGGCGGCGGCGAACAACGACTGGCTGGGCACCGGGGGCGAGCGCTCGGCGGCGTGGCTGCACGCCAGGCTGACCCGGCTGTCGCTGCGGGGAGGCCGCGGGCAGGTCGCCTCCGCGCTGAGCCGCCCGGGCGGCGTCCAGGTCTGGGCCGAGGACATGAACCGGCGCGTCTTCAGCCCCGAGTACCTCGAGCCGGGCGAGCCGGCCGGGGCGATCCGCCTCGTCGGCGGCCCCAACGGCACCTACGCCGCCCAGATCGTCGTCGGCACCGACCGCGAGCTGGCCGGCGCGAAGGTCACCCCCCG
>CAZNSB010000648.1:1470-3033 GCA_964575155.1 uncultured Planctomycetaceae bacterium
GCCGCCCTCGACAAGGCTCGGGGCGAGCCGGCGGCGCGGCCATCCCGGCCACGGCCGTGAACGTTTTCGGCATGGTCGGGCACCCCATCGCCGGCATGGTGAATCAGCTCGGGCAGGGGCGCATCCCCGTCTTCCGCTGCGCCGTCACCGGTCGGCAGCCCCCCCCGATCAAGCAGGCACTGCTGCGTTTCGCTCCGCCCCTGGCCGAGAAGAAGGCCCGTGCCGAGGCCGAGGCGAGAATCCTCTACTTCGATCACATCACGCCGAGGCTTCCGGAGAAGATCCCCGCCAACACCTGCCAGCCATACTGGCTCTCGCTGCGGGTCCCGCCGGGCACTGCGGCGGGGACGTACCGCGGGTCGGTCCGCGTGGCCGCCGGCGGGAGGGCCGTGGAGGTCCCGATGGCAATCGAGGTCGTCGCCTGGCGCGTGCCCGCTCCGGCGGACTTCCAGGTCCACATGGCCATCGAGCAGTCGCCCTACGCCGTGGCCAGGCAGTATGACGTCCCGCTGTGGTCGGCGGGGCACTGGCGGGGGATCGAGGCCAGCCTGGCCCAGCTCGCCCGCGTCGGCAACGACTGGTGGTTCGTGCCGGTGCTGCGGAACACCGAGTTCGGCAATCTGGACGACTCGATGATCCGCTGGTACCGCCAGCCGGGCGCCGGGGAGCTGGGGTTCGACTACGCCCTGCTCGACCGCTACCTGGACCTGATCGTCAAGCACTGCGGCCGGCCGAAGGTCGTCTCGTTCGTGGTGATGCACGGCGCGCCCTGCCCGATCGAGGTGACCGTCCACGACGCCGCCACCGGGCGGGCGGAGCGCGTCGCCCTGGGCGGGGCCGCCGCCGACCCCGTCCTCCGCCGGAAGTACTGGGCGGCCTTCGCCAACGACCTGCACCGTCACATGCAGTCCCTCGGCCTGGGCGAGGCGATGCACTGGGGCTACGCCTGGGACACGGAGGGCGACCCGAAGCTCAAGGCCCTGCTGGCGTCGGTGATTCCGGAGGTGCGTTGGACATCCGGCTCGCACAACACGAAGCGCGGCGGCTCGGGCGGCGGGGGCCGGCTCGACACCAGTTACTACAAGTCCACCACCGAGATCTACTCCCTGCCGCTGGGCGCCCGCAGCCGGAGGGGATGGAAGAACACCGAGATCCGCCTGAACACGCCCCGCGCCGAGAGCACCTGCGGGTGCGTCGAGGGCCACACCATGCCCTTCGGCTACCGCCTGATCGTGGACCGCGCCGTCGTGTCGGGGTTCAACGGCCTGGGGCGGATCGGAGGCGACTACTGGGCCAAGACGTACTGGCGGGGCATGCGGGGCAGCCTCTGGCACATGGCGGGGTTTCCCATCCTGACGCTGCTCTGGCCGGGAGCTGAGGGCGCTGAGCCCTCGCAGCGCCTGGAGGCCCTCATCGAGGGCCTCCAGGAGGCCGAGGCCCGCGTCTTCATCGAGCAGGCCATCGACCGCAACCTGCTGCCGACCGACCTCGCCCGGCGCGCCGCCGACGTGCTGTTCGGGCACAACCGCGAGACGCTCTCGATCCCCACGCACGTCCCGGCCA
>CAZNSB010000649.1:0-492 GCA_964575155.1 uncultured Planctomycetaceae bacterium
GACCTGACCCTCGCCGGATACAGCGTCGCCGGGGAGGAGTCCGTCATCATCGTCCCCGAGCTGGACGTGGCCTTCGACATCGGCAAGTGCCCGCGCGAGGCGCTGCGGATAAACCACGTCCTGCTCACCCACGGGCACATGGACCACGCCGCCGGAGTGGCGTACTACTTCTCCCAGCGCGACTTCCAGGGCATCGCCGACGGCGTGGTGCTGGTCGCCGAGCCGCTCGTGGGCCCGCTGGAACGGCTGATGGAGGCCGTCGCCGGCGTGGAGGGGCACCCCTCGCCGTACCGGCTGGTGGGCATGACGCACGGGGATGACTACGAGATTCGCCGCGGGCTCCTGGCGCGGGCCTTTGCCACGCGGCATCTCGGCAGCTCGCTGGGGTTTTCGGTGATCGAGGTCCGCCACAAGCTCAAACAGGAGTTTGCCGGGCGCACCGGCCCGGAGCTGGTGGCGGGCCCGGATCTCTTGGAGGCCGGGGGGCTGAGA
>CAZNSB010000649.1:504-3019 GCA_964575155.1 uncultured Planctomycetaceae bacterium
CGGGCGCACCGGCCCGGAGCTGGTGGCGCTGAAGAAGGAGGGCGTCGAGATCACCCGCCGGGTGGAGATGCCCCTGGTGGCGTATCTGGGAGATACCGCCAAGGCCAACTACTCCGACCTGCCCCATGTCCGCCAGGCCAGGGTCCTGCTGGTGGAATGCACCTTTTTCGACGCCGACCACGTCGGCCGGGCCCGCGCCGGGCGGCACCTCCATGTGACCGACCTGCCGGCGGTGCTGGAGGGGACCGACAGCGAGCGCATCATCATCACCCACGTGACCCGCCGCACCAACCTCGCCGAGGCGCGGAAGATCCTCAAGAAGGCCCTGCCCAAGAGCATCTACGCCCGCGTGACCTTCCTGATGTCCTGGAAGCACGTCCAGGAGGACTGACCCGCCGGGGAGAGAAATTCTCTCGATTCGCCCGTTTCGCGCTTTGACATTCCAGCCCTTCGGGGTAGACTAACCGGTGGCAGGGGCAGCATCCCGCGATCTGGGGAAAGCTCAGCTCGAAGGCTCTTTGGTTGTACGGAGCGCTGACGAGCGGGCGGCTCACCTGCTGTCCGCGTTGTTGACAGGCCAAGCCGTACGCCGCGCGGGCGGCGTCGAGGGCGTTTGCCGCGCTGCGTGGACCTTCGCAAGAAGGGAGGGACGAAGATGAGGGCATTCGGCGGTTTCCTCGTGATCATCGCGGCGGTGGTGTCGATGGACGGGGGCCCGGCCTGGGCCGACTGGAACCAGCAGGCCAAGCTCGTCGCCGACGACGCTTCCTCGTACGACTACCTCGGCTGTTCGGTCTCGATCAGCGGCGACTACGCCCTGGCCGGGGCGTATGGCGACAACGCCAGCCGGGGAGCCGCCTATGTCTTCTTCAGGGACGCGCCGACGCCCACGTGGACCCAGCAGGCCAAGCTCACCGCCTCCGACGGCGGGGTCAACGACTACTTCGGCGACGCCGTCTCGATCAGCGGCGACTACTGCGTGGCGGGGGCGGGGTTCGACGATGACAAGGGGCAGGATTCCGGCTCGGTGTACGTGTTTCACCGAACGGGGACGAGCTGGGCGCAAGAGGCGAAGCTGACGGCCTCCGACGGCGGGGCAGGCGATTACTTCGGCTCTTCGGTCTCGATCAGCGGGGACTACGTGGTGGTGGGGGCCCGCCAGGAGGACGACAACGGCTCCGCTTCGGGGTCGGCGTACGTCTTCCGCCGCGACGGGGCGACCGCCACCTGGACCCAACAGGCCAAGCTGGTCGCGGCGGACGGCGCGTCCGGGGACTGGTTCGGCCATTCCGTCTCCGTCCGCGGCGACATGCTCGTCGTCGGGGCCGTCTATGACGGCGACAGCGGCAGCAGCTCCGGTTCGGCGTACGTCTTCCACCTCGACGGGGCGACCTCGACGTGGACCGAGCAGGCCAAGCTCGCCGCCGCCGACGGCGCCGCCGCCGTCGGCCTCGGCCACGCCGTCTCGATCAGCGGCGACGCCGTCGTGGTGGGGGCCAACTCCGACGACGACAACGGGCTGGACTCGGGCTCGGCGTACGTGTTCGGCCGAGACGGCGCCACCGGGACCTGGACGCAGCAGGGGAAGCTCACCGCCGCCGACGGCGCCGGCTCGGATTCCTTCGGCCACGCCGTGGGGATCAGCGGCGACGGCATCGTGGTGGGCGCCTACGGCAATGACGACGACGGGTCGAGTTCCGGCTCGGCCTATGTCTTCCACCTGGACGGCGCCCGCGGAACCTGGACCCAGCAGGCTAAGCTGACCGCCGACGACGGCTCGGCGGGCGACAGCCTGGGCTGGCGCGTTGACATCGACGGCGGCTCCGCGATCGCCGGGGCCTACCTGGAAGGCGACGGCGGCGCCGGGGCCGCCTACGTCTTCACCCCCGAGCCCGCGACCTTGGCCCTGCTCGCCGCCGGCACCTGCCTGCTGCTGGCCAGACGCAGGCGGAAGAGGTGACCGGCCGGACCAAGCCGACCCCGCCTGCCGGCATGCCGGATGAAGGGAAGCGGCGCGCTCCCCACATCGAGCCGGCGTTGAGCTCGACCGCGGCAGCCAACGGCTCGCTCACGGGCGGCGTCCGTTTCGGCAGCGGAAGACGAGGAAGTAGGGGGCGATCCGCGTGTCGGCCACGTTGGGGCAGTCGGCCGCTGCCTGCTCGGTGGCGTGCGGCTCAGCCAGGCGCTCGATCGCGAAGCCGGCGTCGATCAGCGTGTTGACGTATTCCGTCAGCGTCCGGAAGAAGCGCGGGATGCGGAACGGGCGGGCGGTGGCCTTGACCTCCGGCGGGGCGGCGCCGAAGAACCACTCGTCGATCTCGGCCTCCGGCGGGTCGGATTCCACGCCGAAGTAATTCCCCACCAGGAACCCCTCCCGGCGACCGGCTTCGTCGCGGACCCACTTCCACCGGCGGGTGAACGAGCACGGGTGGGTGATGGAGAACTGAAAGAACCCGCCGCCCTTGACGATGCGGGCAACCTCGCGCACGCTCCCGGCGTAGTCGGCCATGTCCAT
>CAZNSB010000650.1:0-3012 GCA_964575155.1 uncultured Planctomycetaceae bacterium
GCGCTGGACTACGTGGCGATCTCGAATAACTATGGCGCGCACCTGCCGGAGCCGGCTACACTGGCGTTGCTGGGCCTCGGCGGCCTGGGGATGCTCCTGGCGCGCAAGCGCAAGTAAATACATCTAGCCGTGGAAGGGGGTGCGGGGTGTTCTCACCCCGCACCACCCTCCGCGCGAGCAAAACGGGGACTGTCCCCATTTACCTCAGGCGAAGGCGGGCAGGTCGGGAGCCTGCCGAGCCAGGGCGAAACGAAAGGAGGATGGAAAATGCGTAAGATGATAGTGGCAGTGCTCTGTGTGGTGGGTCTCGCTCTCGGATTGGCCGCGCCGGCCCAGGCGGCCTTCATTGATATAGACGATACTTTGGTGCCGGACAGTTTGGTCGTTAACGACACGTTTCACCTGGTGTTTGTCACGAGCGGGACCACTTGGGCGACGTCAAGTAGCATCGCCACTTACAACACGTTCGTGCAAGGGGTCGCCGATAGTACTGGCAGCGTAGTTAAGGACAGGTTCACCTGGTCCGCCATCGCATCAACCAGCAGCGGGGTTAATGCCCGGGATAATGCGGTGGTCTCTGGTCCCGTTTACCGTTTGGACCGCGAAATCGTGTCAACAGGATACGATCACATATGGAGCGGGGCTGGTATCGCAAACCCCATAAATATCACGGAAAAACTCGGAACACTAAACACGTGGGTATGGGAGGGAACCAACTGGAACGGCATCGGCGGCCCCGGCAGCGGATATGACACGGGCGACGGCGGCGGCAGGTTGGGATTTCCCTGGGCCGGGCGAGCCAACTCCGGAGCCGTCGACATCACATGGATACAGTATGGTGGATCCCAGGTGTACAATTACGGCCAACCCATGTACGCCTTATCCGAACCGTTGACCATCGGGAATCTGTTCACATGGGCCGCGGATGTCGACGGGAACTGGACCGACGGCACCAAGTGGACCGGCGGCACCAGTCCAACCGGCAACACGGACAGGGCGGTCTTTAATCGGGAAATTACGGACAATCGCACGGTCACGCTGGACAGCCCGCGCACGGTGGCGGGCCTGACGTTCGGGGATACCACGCCCACGCACGACTGGACCCTGGATGGCAGCGCCATGACGCTCGAGCACGCCTTTACCCCGGTGATCGAGGTCGTCAACCGGACCGCGACCATCTCCGCCCCGATTGCCGGCACGCAGGGCTTTAATAAGACCGGCGCGGGCACGCTGGTCCTCTCCGGCGACAACACCTACACCGGAACCACCACGCTCAGCGGCGGCACGGTGCGGGTGGGCGTCGGCAGTGTGGGTTCGGTCGGCGCGATCACCTCTAGCGCGATCGGGACCGGTGGCTTGACCTTTGACGGCGGCGGTCTTTCCTCCGATGGCACTACGGCACGCACGATTCTGAACGCGGTCACCTTCACCGGCAATGCGACCCTCGGCGATGCCACGAACAACGGGAAACTGACCTTCAGCGACAACGCGGCGCTCGGGGGCACGACCCGGACCCTGACCCTGAACAGCGAAGCGCAATTCGATGGGGTCATCAGCGGCACCGGCGGCCTGACCAAAGCCGGCGCCGGCACGCTGGTCCTCTCCGGCGCGAACACTTACACCGGCACGACCACCGTCTCCGCCGGCACCCTCCAGGTGAATGGTTCGCTGAGCAGCGGCGGCCTCGTGGCCGTGCCCACCGGCGCCACTCTGGGCGTCGGCGCCGGCGGCAATGTCGCACGCGACGTGACCGTCAGCGGCGGCGTAATGAACCACTCCGGCACGTTGGGGGTGGGCACCACGCTGGCCCTCTCCAGCGGCACGGTCAACTCCGTCGGCTCCGGCGGGACAGCGGCCATCGTGACTCTGCCCGTACAGGGCGCTACGCCCGTCCTTTACGCCCCTGCGAGCCAGGAATTGACGGTGACCGACAAGTTGACTCAAAAAGGCCTCATCACGCTGACCGCCGGCGCTACGCCGTTCAAGGTGGGTGGCAGCAACGTCGTCAATAACATCGACAAACTCGTCCTGCAGGGCGGCACGACGACAATTGACCAATTTGTCGGCGACTTGGCGGCAGGTCTGGACGTCCGGGGCTGGCAGAGCGTCGATGGCTTCATCGAAGGATCCATGTTCGATCTGCCCGGCACGCCGACCCACAGCACCTATGACGGCACCATCGGCTATGTCACCGGAGCCATCCATCTCGGCGGCAGCGATCATGAGCACTTTGCCAGCACGGGTGATGGCAGCAGCGGTGTCCTGACCGGTCCGATGCCAACCGGCTATCAGGAACACTACACGGTGGAATACCGCGGAAAACTGTATATCGACACCGCCGGCCCCTACCGCTTTTCCACCACGAGCGACGATGGCAGCGCCTTGTGGATCGATCCTTCGGTCACCAACCCGGACTACAGCACAGCAGCCGTCCAAAATAACTACTATCAAGGTATGACGCTGCGCCAGTCAGGCCAGATCACCCTGGCCGCCGGCTACCACGATTTTATCGTGCGGATGTACGAGGGCGGCGGAGGCAACGGCCTCTTCGTCCAATGGGATACCACGGGCGGAACCACCTGGGCCGATATCCCGGGCGCCCAGTATTACCACGGCAGCGAAGAGCCTGGGGCGGTCAACCTGCCCACCACCGACGTGGCGGTGACGGACACCAGCGCGTTGAATCTGAACTATGCGGCCAACGCCACATTGGGCAATTTGAGCCTCGCGGCGGGCGCTTTGTCGTTCCAGACGGCCACCGGCGTGAGCTTCAACAACATCACGGCCACGGGCACCAGCTCGATCGCCGCCGGCACGCCGATCTCGCTCCGCGCCGGCGACGTAACTGTTGCCGGCACCAAGACGCTGACGGTGGACACGAACATCATCGACGGCACGGCGGCCACCGCGCTGAATAAGTTGGACAGCGGCACGTTGCTGCTCACCGGCGCCAACCTCTACGCCGGCGCGACCACCGTCAACGCCGGCACGCTCCTCGTGAATAACACCACC
>CAZNSB010000651.1:0-3011 GCA_964575155.1 uncultured Planctomycetaceae bacterium
GCGACCTCCTGGCCCACTGCATCGACACGGCCATGTGGCAGAACGGCCGCATCACCGCCGTCAACGCCATGACCGAGACGTTCATCAAGCAGCGCAAGCACGCCGAGACCGGCAAGATGGAGGCGGTGGGCATCGACGACGCCTGCACGTTCTTCTGCCGCTTCGAGAACGGGTCGCTCGGCAACTTCGAGTCCACGCGGTACGCGCGCGGCCACAAGGCCCTCTACACGTTCGAGATCAACGGCGAGCACGCCTCCATCTTCTGGAACCTGCACGACACGCAGTGGCTCCAGTACTTCGACCATCGCGACGAGGGGAAGGTGCGAGGCTGGCGAAGGATTCACGTCACCGACGGCGGCGGCGACCACCCTTACATGGACCGCTACTGGGTGCCGGGGCTGACGGTCGGGTATGCCGAGACGTTCGTCAACCAGTTGGCAGACTTCCTGACGGCCGCCGACAAGGGCGAGCCGTGCTCGCCGACGTTCCGCGAGGCGCTCGAGACGCAGAAGGTGTGCGACGCGGTCCTGGCCTCAGCGAAGTCCGGCACGTGGGTCGACGTGCCGGAAGAGTAGCGCACCCTTTTAGCCGCGAGGCGGCAGCCGAGCGCGCTCCCCTTCGGGCTTTCGCCGGCCATAGGGCTTCGGCCCGCAGGCGGGTCGCGGCTAAAAGGTGCGCATGCAAAATGGGCGCATGAAATAACGCGCGGCGCCCTGAGCGGGCTGCCGCGCGTGCGTCGGTGTTATTCGGCGGTCACTTCTTGTCCTGGTCCATCCATCCGCCGCGGATGAGTTCGCGCGTCGTCTTGTTCCACCGGACGTCGCGCGTGGCGATGCGGTGTTTGCTGTGGCACTCGCTGCAGACCTTCTTCGGCTTGCCGTCCTTCGGCGCGAAGACGTCCCAGTGGTGTTCCTTGTTGGAGAGTTTGTCGGCGGGATGGCACACCATGCAGGCTTTGACGATGCTGTCGCGGGGGTACATGACGTCGGGCGGCGTGATGTTGTTCTCGTCGGAGCAGTGGGCGTTGCAGGGGCCGTGGCACCTTTCGCACCCCACGCCGTTGGCTGCGTGGATGACGGAGAGTTCCTCGTCCGCGAAGTTGCCGTGACAAACGAGGCACCGGGAGTTGTCGACGCGCTTGCCTGCGTCGGCGTTGGCCACTACTGCGGGGGGCGGTTCGTCGTCGATGCCGAGCAGGGCCGCCGCCTCGGCGCTGTCGAGGCGTAGCGGCCCCTCGCTGCCTCCGGCCGGGGTGCCGCCGCCGGCGTGGCCGGGGTTCGCTGTTGCGCTGCCGAGGCGGGGCGGCGGGGCATCCTCCGTGGCCGAGGTCTGGCATCCCACCAGGACGGCCGTTGCCAGCAGCATCGCGATCCATCGCATCTGCACCATCGTCGCTCCTTCTGTGACTTGCGCGAGACGGCAAAGACAAACAACATGCCTCACGCAGAGGCGCAAAGCCGCCAAAACGACAAAGGCGAAAGAGTATTCCTGCTTTGCGCTCCGTCAGGTAGGCCTCACATCAGGCGGCCGTTGCCTTTCCCTCAGTTTCCCCGCCGTTGCTTCTTGCCGTTCTTTGCGCCTCAGCGCCTTTGCGTGAGGCGGCCTTTAGACGTATTCCCAATCCCGCAGCCAGTCGTACCCCCGGGGCAGGTGGGCCCAGGCGTGATCCATGATGCGGTTGACCTCGGCCTTTTCCTCCTTCGCCAGGTCCAACTTGCGGTGCTCGGTGACGGCCTGGGCGACGTTGTCGACCTGGTGGGGGCTGATGAGGCCGGGGATCGGGGCCGTAATGGCCTTGTTCTGCAGGATGAAGCGGAGCACGAGGCGGGCCCGATTGTCGTCCTCCTCGGCGGAGGGGCTGTCCGGGGCGGAGTTGCCCTTGAAGAGCGAGTTCGAGGCGAACGGCTTGATGCCGAACGTGCCCACGTCGCATTTCTCGACGGCGTCGAAGAGGCTGTCCTCCGGAATCCGCTTCGTCTTGGCGGTGTACGGGAACAGGATGACCTCGATCTGGGGGAAGTACTCGATCATCATCTTCGCCCACAGGCGGTCGTGGGTGGAGAGGCCGATGTGGCGTGCCTTGCCCTGCTTCTTGGCCTTCTCCAGCGCCGCCACGGTCTCGCACGCGGTGTTGAAGGTGTGCCGGCCGCCCGGCTCGAAGCACGTGATCCGCCACAGGTCGGTGTACTCCTGGTGGGCGTCCCGGAGCAGTTTGTCGAGGCTCTCCATGAGTTTGCCGGCCGTGCGGAAATCCGGGTTCCGGACCTCGTGCCCGCAGTACGACAGGGCCACGTACATCTGGTCGCGGCGTCCTTTCAGGGCCTTGCAGTAGGCGCAGACCTCGGCATGGCAGCAGGCGTCCACGTAGTTGATGCCGCGCTCCAGGCACCGGAGGACGACCTCGCGCCGGTTCTTGTCGAAGTCCTGCCCCATGACGTTGACGCGTTTCCAGTGGCCGCCCAGGCACACGGCCGAGACCTGAAGGTCCGTTTTGCCGAGCCGGCGGTACAGCATTTCCGGGTTGTAACTGAGGATCTTGGAGGTGTCGGCGGCCCGGGCGGTGCTGCCGGCGGCGGCGGTGGCCGCGACACCTGCGGCGGCGGCGGCCCGGCCGAACCCGCGGCGGGTCAGGCGATAATCGGACATGACGGTGGGCTCCCTTCTCTGTGCAACGCGCGGCGACCAAGGTCGCCGCTTAATACTCCAACGCACTTCGCCATTCTTGTGCGGTAGGTTTCCTGACCCACCGTGCGTTAAAGCCCATTATCGCCGTCGCCCGGCGGGTCCGGAAACCCGCCGGGCGGGAAGTGGCGTTGTCGTACGAAACGCTGCCGGCCTTTACACGTATTCCCAGTCCTTGAGCCACTCGTAGTCGGGGCCGAGTTTGGTCCAGGCCTCGTCCATGGCCTCTTCGAGTTCCTTGGCCTCGGCCACGTCGAGTGTGCGGCGTTCGGTAACGGCCTTGGCCACGTTCTCGACCTGGTGGGTGTCGATCATGCCGGGGATGGGCC
>CAZNSB010000652.1:0-2998 GCA_964575155.1 uncultured Planctomycetaceae bacterium
ACCTCTTTCTGGACGGACTGGGTGAGGGGCCCGGCCTGTTTTTGGGCCAGCAGCTTCTGGAGGTTGGACAGATCGCCCCGGGTCTCGCCCAGCACGACGGGGAAGACCGCGGTGGTGCCCTCGTCCCTGACCATCTTCAGCACCTTGCCGACCTGTTCGGCCAGGGAACCCTCGCCGTCGGAGAACTTCGCAAGTTTCAGCAGCAGCGCCCGTACGTACTCCTTGCCGCGCTTTCGGTGAACGTCGGCGGTTCCCTTGGAGATGGCCCGCTGGGCGTCCAGGACGTTCCGAAGGATTTTCTCGATCTTGACCAGCGCCTCTTCCTGGGCGGCGTTCTCGGCCTCGGCGATGGCCTCGGCCAGCCGGTCCTGGGCATCCTGAAGCTTCCGGGAGGCCTGCCCCTGGCTGCCGCTGGCGCCCCCGGCGTTGCCCCCGCCGAGCTGCTTGGAGGCCTGCTGCATGGACTTGGAGGCGTCGGACACCTGCTCCTGCCCCGGCGTCTTCTTCTTCTCCTCCTCCTCGGCGGCCTTTTTCATCTGCTCGGCCAGCCGCTTCGTCTCCTCCGCCGTGGCGTCCTGGGCGTCTTTCTGCTTGGCCAGGTCGGCCTTGCGGGCCTTCTCCAGGATCCGCCGCGCCAACTGCCCCAGCCGGAGAAGCTCTCCCTTCATCTCCTCCAGGGCATCCTGCTCGGCGCCGGCGGCGGCGTTCTTGTCCTGCTCGTTGAGCTTCTCGGCGGCCCTGTCCATGTGCCCGGCGGCACGGTCGAGGTTGCTGCCGCCCTGCTGTCCGCCCTGTTGGCCGCCCTGCTGGCCGCCCTGTTGGCCGCCCTGCTGTCCGCCCTGCTGGCCGCCCTGCTGGCCGCCCTGCTGGCCGCCCTGCGAACCCGACGAACCGGAAGAGCCGGACGAGCCCGACGAACCGGAAGAGCCGGACGAGCCCGACGAGCCCGACGAGCCCGAGGAACCGGAGGAGCCCGAAGAGCCGCTGGAGCCCGACGAACCCGACGAGCCCGAGGAGCCGCTGGAACCCGACGAGCCCTGAGAACCAGCCCCTTGCGAGCCGGCGCCCTGCGAGCCGGCGCCCATGGCGCCGGCGGACCCCATCGCGTTCCTGACCGCGCTGGCCAGCTCCGCGGTCTCCTTGGACAGGTCCTTCTGCTTGCCGGCCAGTTGGCCCGCCTCGGTCGACGCGCCCAGCTTCTTGAGGGCGTCGGTGAGTGCCTTGTCGGCCGCCTTCAGGTCGTCAATGGCCCCCTGCTGATGGCCGCCGGCGCCTGCGGCGTCGGTGGCGGCGAGCCGATCAGACGCCTTGCCCATCGCCCCGGCGGCGCTGCCGGTGTGCCCGGCCGCAGCCGCCGCCGCGTTCGCCCCGCCCTGGGAGCCGGCGCCCTGGGAGCCGGCGCCCTGAGAGCCTGAACCCTTCGACCCGGCGCCCTGCGACCCGGAACCCTTGGACCCGGCGCCCTGGGATCCGGCGCCCTGGGAACCGGAACCCTTGGACCCGGCGCCCTGGGAGCCGGAACCCTTGGATCCGGCGCCCTTGGACCCGGCGCCCTGGGATCCGGCGGCCCCGGCCCTTCTGAGGGCATCGGCGATTTTCGGATCGCCCGCCAGCCGGCTGAGGGTGCTGGTGACGGCGTCGGCACGCCCCTTAAGGCCCTTCTGGTCGGACTCGGCGACGAGGAGTTGGCCCATGGTGGCCTTGGCGGTGCGGCCCTTGAGTGCGGTCTGATCGGTGATGAGCTTGCGGACCTCGTTGCGGGCCTGGGAAAGCCTCCTGGCCGCGGCGTCTGCCCCGGGCAGCCGGCGGGTCTTGTCGAGCATCTTCTCCTGCCGCTTGACCAGCTCTTCCAACTTCTTGCCCAGCTTCTGCATCTCGTCGCTGAGCTTCTTGCCCTCGGCGGCGAGTTCGGACTCCTGGCGGTGCTTGTCTTCCTGTTCCTTGAGCTTCTTGACCTTGTCCAGGAAGTCCTTCCAGTCCTTCAGCCGGCGGGCGTCCACCGTCTCCAGCTCGCCGCGCTCCAGGGTGGCCAGGACCTTCTTCAGCTCGTCCACGACCCGCGCCTGGGTGCTCTTGGCCACGGCCAGCTTGGCGGCGTTGAGGTGCTCGACGACCTTTTCCATGTCCTGCTCGATGAAGGCGCGCTGGGCCTGGTCCACCGCCAGGCGGATCGCCCGCGCCGACGCCGGCTCGGACTTCTCCAGTTGGTCGGCCACCCGGGTCATGTTGACGATCAGGTCCTTGAATTTCTTCTTCACAAACGCCTGGCGGCGAGGCAGTTCGGTATCGGGCGGCTTGGCGGCCTGCCCCCGCGCCGGCGGGGGTGGAAAGGACGCGGCCAGCAGGACCCCCAACGCAATGGCGATCCACTTTTTCATGGCGTTCATGTCCGGGCTCTCCTCGTTCCGGGCCCGCAGGGGCGGTCAGCGCTTGGGCTTGCCGCCCTCCTGGAACAGGCCTCGGGTCTGATCGTCCAACATCTGCTTTATCGCCTCACGGATATCGTCGCTCAAGTCGATTATGATCTTCAGCCGGTAGGCCAGCTCCTGCCGGCTTTCGAGTTCCTTCATCTGCTTGAGGATCTCCTCGAGCCGCTTGACCAATCCGTCGAGGATGCCGCCGGCGTCGGCGACGTACCGGCGCAGGGACTCAACCTCTGTCAGCTTAGACGCACCATCCATGGTCGCGGCGACGTCCGTCATGGTTTTTTTCGCCAGATTTCGCAGGGGCGAGATGATGGCCTCGGCCAGGCGTCGCTTCTCGACGGGCGCTCCCACCCGGTTGCAGGTCATCTCATCGAGCACGCCCTGGAGCTGCTGGACGACCGCCGGGCACTGGGCCGAGACCCGGCGCTGGTCGCGGGCCGCCGCTTGAAGCCGACGCCGCGTATCGGCGTCGATCCCCCCCGACTTCAGCCGGTCCCCGGTGGCGGCGACGCGGTCGCGGACACCGGCCTGAGAGACGACGATGCGGGCGAACTCCTGGCGGATCTCCCTCT
>CAZNSB010000653.1:0-2996 GCA_964575155.1 uncultured Planctomycetaceae bacterium
GCACATGATTCTCGCGGCGATCTGGCCGGAGGAATCCTTTCAGGCCAGCGCGCAGCTGATCTGGGACAACTTCGCCGGCGCGTTTCCTTCTCGGACCGGCAAGGCCCCGTCCTCCGGCTCGCTGGCCAAAGCCCGCGCGCGACTGCCGTTGCGGCTGTGGCGAAGGGTCGCCGACGATCTCGCGGCCAAAGCCGAGGTCCTCTCCGAACCGGTCGCCACCTGGCGGGGTCGTCGCGTGGTCCTGGTCGACGGCACGTGCGTGTCGATGCCGGACCAACCCGCCCTGCACGAACACTTCGGCAGCAGCACCGGCCGCGGCGGCAAACGCATCTACCCGCTGGGTCGTATGGTGACCGTGGCTCTTGGCCAAACGATGGCGATTCTGGCCTACGCTCTCGGCCGCTACCGCGACAGTGAGCAGGCCTTGCTGCGGCCGCTGCTGAGCCGGCTGCGATGCGGCGACTTGCTTGTCGCCGATCGCCATTTCGCGGGGGCGAACCTCTATACCGAGTACCTGGGCGCGGGGTTGGCGTTCCTGACGCGAGCCCATCAGCGGCTGAAGATCTGGCGTCTTCGGCCCGTGGCCGGATATGGCGGCGACCGCTTCGTGACCGACTTGCCGGTCGGCAAGAAGTACCGTCGAGACGATCCGACCTTGCCGGCGAACGTGCGGGTGCGTCTGATCCAGGCGGCCGTTCGAACGCGAGGCCGACGTGAGGTGATGTGGTTCGTCACGTCGTTGCTGGATGCGGCCGACTATCCGGCCGGAGAACTGGCGGCTCTGTACGCTGGCCGCTGGCGGATCGAGACGTTGTTCCTGCAACTGAAACACAGGCTGTCGTCCGATGTGCTTCGCAGTAAGACGCCGGACGGCGTGCGGAAAGAACTGGCCGCGTCGATCGCGGCGTTGAACATCGTGCGGTCGATCATGCTGGAGGCGGCCGCCGCATACGGTCAGGACCCGATGCGCCTGAGCTTCGTCGCGGCGGTCCGGGCGATTCTGGCGTTCTCGCCCATTCTGGCGACGGCTCCGCCCTGGAAACTGCCGTCGATCTACGAAGCCATGCTGGGACAGATCGCCATGGCTCTTGTCCCGCTACGCCCCGGCCGCCATGAGCCGCGAGCGGTCCGCAGAGAATCCAAACACTACCCCAAACTACGCGCCACAAGAGCCGAATGGAAACGCCCATGCGCCGCTTAAGGAAGTGCCATTCGGGTCAGGAACCTTTGATGGGTTCATTCCTCGCCCGGCCGCGGGGCGCGAAAGAGGACACGCTGTTTTTCCGCCCCCCGCGGCCAGCCGAGCGAAGAGGCGCAGAAGTAGCCTGTCTCTTCCCCTTCGCGCCTGGACGCGACGCCCTCGACGAGCTGCTGTAGACCCCCCTGCGGCTTGTCAGGACGGCGGGCCCTCGGCAGGCGCCGCGGGCGGCGATGCGGGCCCGGCCGGGCCGGGCCGACGCCGGGTGCCTACGCCCCGTGCAGGACCAGAGGGAGCAGCTTCCGGGACTCCTCGGCCAAGGCGAGGAGGAACTCCTGGCGGCGGACATAGTCCTCGATTCTTTGCTCGGCCTCGGCGCGATCCGCCCCGTCGGCCGGCCGGCGCAGCGCCGCCCCATCCAGGAAGGACAGCAAGTTGAGGCTCCAGGGCAGCGCCAGCGTTGCAGTGCAGGCGAACCGTGCGATGCGGAGATCGCCCTTCCAGCCCGCGTCCCGGAGGCCCGAGAGATACCCGTCGAGGACCAGCTCGGTGAACTCCTCCGGCTCGGCGGCCTTGCGGCGAACGGGAATGACGGCGCTGTCGGCGATCAGGCCGGCGATGTCGCCGCCGATCTGCCGCCACCCCGCGTACTCCCAGTCGATCACCACGGTCTGGTCCGTGCCGCCCGGGATGCGGCGCGCGAACAGGTTGGGGTAGCAGAAATCCCCGTGGCAGAGGCTCCGCGGCATCCGGTCCAGGGCGTCGACGAATATCTGCCGTTCGGCCCAGAGCCTTCGGAGCTTCTCGCCGAGGGGGGAGTCGTACACCCGGCCGGCCAGGGGATGCGTCCGGAACTTTTCGAGGAGCGGCTCGGCCTGATCGAGGGCCCGTGCCAGGCTTGCCTTGACCCATCCACCTGTATCGAGCCAGGGATGATCCGGAAGGGGCGCCCCGGCGAGGAAGGCCCCCTGCAACAGGCCCCAATGGTATCCCGCCACGCCGAACCGCTCGACGGGCCATCGCAGGGCCTCCTGGCCGGCCACGTCCTCCAGCCACATCCAGGGCTCGTCGTCCGTGGACTCGATCACGCCCAGGCACCGCGGAGCGGCGATCCCGTCGGGCAGGTCGTCCAGAATGCCCGACTGGTGAAGCAGAAGCTCGCGGTGGAAGGGCTCCCGGCGCAGGACGTCGGGGTGGGCCAGCGGGGGCTCGGGCACCTTGAGGAACACGGACCAGGGAACCGGCTGCCCCCGGCGCAGAACGGACCCGAACACGCGACAGATCATCCCCTTGGGGGGCGTCGGGTCGCCCTTGACGAGGAGACAGTCCCACTGGGTGACTCGCACGTCGGGGCAGGCCAGCGCCCGGCGGACCACCGGCGCCAGCAGATGCCGATCTATCCTGTCCAGCCGGGACCCGCTCGGGGCGTTCACGGGACGTCTCCGATGGCTCGCGGCCGCGGCGGGCGGCTGGTCAGGAGGACGGCGCCTCGGCGCTCGGGGAGGGCGCGGGCGCTGCCGGGGCCGGGGCGCCGCTTACCATCGCCGTCGTGCACAGCTTCAGCGCCTCCTCGACGGGCATGTCGATCTCCCGCAGGTCCCGGCGCGGCACGTAGACCGTGATGCCGCCGAACATGTAGCTGAAGGGCAGATACGCAGCCACCATGCCCTCCTGCTGCGGGCCGAGGCCCGGGGGATCCTCGTTGGTCAGAATCGCCAGCATCGTCATGCCCGTGCCGGACGGGCTGTACAGCACGACGCGCCCCATCTTGCCGGCGTCGCCGCCGAAGAGCTTCAAC
>CAZNSB010000654.1:0-2991 GCA_964575155.1 uncultured Planctomycetaceae bacterium
TCGCAGTGGCTTGCCGCTAGGTGACCTCAACGAGCCCCTCCTCGATCAGTCGCGTAGCCAGTTCCAGAAGGTCGCGGGTGAGCGTCTCTCGCGGGACGTCCAGTTGCCCAAGAAGGCAATCGACGATTTCCGCCAAGGTCCGCTTTCCATCCACGGCCTGCAGGAACAGGGCCGTGGTTTCGTTGCAGGTGTAAAAGTAGCCCGAGCGGAGGGCCAGGATGACGGTATTCTCGCCCGGCCCCAGTGTCTGGTGGGTCACATCGCTGGCCAGGCGAAAGACGGTTTGTTCTGTCGGCATGGGCGGAGGTCCTCAGCAGCAATACGCTAAGCCTAGTGCAGCCTGCGGGGCGAGTCAAGGCCCAAGGCTGCGTTGACAGCCCAAGGCTGCGCCCAATGCCGACCCGGCCGCCGACGTTGGCCCCACGGCCAAACCGGACGCGAAAGTGGCCCCGGGCCCCTGCTGCTGACGCTGGAGGGTGCCGCGGTTCGGGCCATCGCGGTGACGCCGGACGGGCGGCGGGAAATCAGCAGCCAGGTGGACGTGCGGCTTGCCTGGCCTGACCTTGCGCGGCCCGGCCAGGCGGCAGCCTTGGGAAGGGCCGAGGCCGTAGAGAAGGCGATTGCAGGAGGGCGGGGCCAGGCCCCCCCGGTCGAATCGCCCCCCGGCCTTCGCGCCAGAGAGGAAGGTAGGGCGGAAGAACCGAGCCCCGCTGGAAGCCGTCCGGGCAAGTCTCCCGGTCGCCGTCAACGCGGCGCAGCCGCAGGAAAGGAAGGCCTGATATGCCCAAGACAGAAACACCGTCAACAAACGGAGATAACGGGCTGGCCGAAGCCCGCGATAGTAAGGGCCGATTCCTACCGGGCAACCCAGGCGGGCCGGGCAACCCCCAGGCCCGCAACGTCGCCACCTGGCGGAAGGCGCTGGCTGAAGCCGTGTCTGCCGATGACGTTACCCAAGTGGCGCAGAGGCTTGTGGAAGCGGCCAAGGCTGGCGAACCGTGGGCGGTTCGGGAACTGCTGGACCGCCTGCTGGGCAAGTCGGCCGGCGAGTTCTTTACCCCACCGGAAGTCGCCCGCCTCATGGCCATCATCCTCGACCCGCAACCCGGCCAGACGGTCTATGACCCCTGCTGCGGTTCCGGCGGGCTGCTCATCAAGACGCATCTCAGGCTCCTGGAGACCCGTGGCGACCGGCGCAACGACCATCTTGTGCTCCCGGCCAAGGTGGCGCCGCTTCGTCTCTTCGGGCAGGACATCGGCCCGGAGAAGTACGCCATGACCCGCATGAACGCGGTCCTCCACGACATGGAGGCCGAGGTCGCCTTGGGCGACACGATGCGCCGGCCGGCCTTCACCGATGAGGGCGGGCGCCTGCGAACGTTCGACCTGGTGGTCGCCAATCCGATGTGGAACCAAGATGAGTTTTCGGTCTCGACCTACGAGAACGACACCTTTGGGCGTTTCACACGTGGAAGCGGCAAAGAGAAAGTCAGCCTTGTGCCGCCCAAATCGAGTGCCGACTGGGGCTGGATTCAGCACATGGCGGCGTCCCTTAAGGAAGGCGGCCGGATGGCCGTGGTCCTCGACACCGGGGCTGTGGGCCGCGGCTCGGGCAACCAGGGGTCGAACAAGGAGCGGGACATCCGGCGCCTGTTCGTCCAAGACGACCTCATTGAGGCCGTCTTACTGATGCCAGAGAATATGTTCTACAACACCCCGGCACCCGGCATCGTCATGGTCATCAACCGGCGCAAGAAGCACAAGGGCGAAATTCTGCTCGTCAACAGCTCGAAGCAGTTCAGCAAGGGCCGGCCGAAGAACTTCCTGGAAGAGAAGCACATCGAGGCGATGGCCGAGGTGTACCTGAAGTGGAAAGCCGTCGAGGGCCTTTCGGCCGTCATCACAACCGAGGAGGCCGCGCGGAACGACTACAACCTCTCGCCGAGCCGGTATGTCCGAACGGACGGCGAGGAGGAAGTCCTGCCGCTGGATGAGGCCGTGGTGCTCCTTCGGGAGGTGGAGGAGGAGCGGGCAGAGGCGGATGGGGTCTGTGCAGCCCACATGCCGCCATTTGCACTACGCCGCGCGCCTGAACCTTCGCCAGAACGCGGCCCTTACGTGAAGGGGTAGGTAAGCGGGCCCCCACTACCTACCCCTTCACACTGGCCTCGGAGGTAGCCTCCGCGGCCAGTGTTCCTTCCACTAACGGTGGCGCAGCCATCGCACTGCAGGAGACGCATCCTGCCGCACGGGCCGGAGGCAATCCAAAATCCGAGCGCTGCGGCTCGACAGGTACGCTTCGTTGCGTTAGAATCGGCGGCCGACGGGGGGGCCTGACCAGCCCCATGCGGTCACGTCGGGCCGCTGGCACTTCACCCTCCGCCAGCCCCGACGCGACCTTTCGTCGGGACCGGAAACAGGAGCCGGAATCATGTCGAAACGCGAAGTGAAGCGGAACGTCCCGCCGGGGAAGCAAGCCGGGCCACCACCCCCGCAGTGCCGCCGAACAGAGGTGATGTCGGTCGGTTCCTTTCCCCCGCTGCTCCTTCTCGCCGCTGAAAGACTGAAACAAGGAGGCGATTCGCAGTTATGGGCCGAGACCATGCTCGACCTGTGGCCGCCCGCGTCGTTGTCGCGGAAAACCGGCACAAGCCCCTATGTCTCCGTCTTTCGGGCCTTGAATCGAACGGGGCGATTTCGCTGTTTTCGTCTTCTGTGTGAGGCCGGCGGATTCGGGCCTTGCGAAGAGTTCGGCAAGGACGAGGACGGGGGCGGCGGAGTGGTGGCTGAGCGCCCTGCTGATGCCCCAGCATTTTCATGACAACTTGTGGCGCTTGATCACGGAGTCTTTCCTGGTGCTCCGCACCGGCATGGTGGAAGTGGTCACAGCGGCCGCGCAGGAATCTCGGCGCAAGAAGGCCACCATCGTTTCACAGGCGGATCAAATCGCTGACCTTCACAAGCAGTTGAAGCAGGCCGACGCTCTGACCG
>CAZNSB010000655.1:0-2991 GCA_964575155.1 uncultured Planctomycetaceae bacterium
GTACTAGGGACAAGGCAATAGGCACCAGGCACCTGGTATTCTGCGGCGACAGGGGTCTGGGCGACGCCGTTGGCCGGGTGGCGCGGGAGTGCCCGACGGCGCCGGTTTGGGCCCACTTGCGCCAATCCCCGAGGGACAGACCATCCGCTGGGCGCTTGATTGCTCTAAACCGGAGGAAGGATTGGACAAGAGGGGACGCGGATTCGGGATTGGCCTAACTAGCTGTGGGAAAGAGAGTTAGGAAAAAAACTGCGGAAAAGTGCGCGGATTGGCGGGTTTGGCCACGGGGGGCGGATTCGGGGGGGACCGGACCGGTTTGGCCATATTGTCCTTTGCTCTAAGTCACGGCGGCGCCGGGGGTTGGGGGCTGCTGGCCAAACCGGAGCATCGGCCATCGAACAGGGCATCGGCCACGTTTGGGGCTCCTGACGGCCGCTGGCGGCGGCGGTGGGCGATGATCTGGGCCCGGGTGACGGCCAGGGAGCGGAACTCGGGGTCGGTGGCCAGGTCCGCCGGAATCGGCCGTCGAAGGTCCTTCGAGACCCGCTCGAGGGCGGCTCGTTGGATCTCCGGCGGATGGGCATGGAAGCGGTCGAGCTGGGCCTCTTCGGCCCTTGTTCGGGCCTCGGCCTCCTTGGCGGCTCGCTGTCTGGCCTTGTCGGCCGCCTCGCGATCCTGGGCGGCTTGCCGGTCCCGGTCCTGCTCCTTGCGCTTGCGGGCGTCCTGGGCGCGGCCGTGCTTGTACTCGGCGAGCTGGGTCTTCTTGTCGGCGGCGATTCGGGCTTCACGCTGCTCGGCCTCGGCATAATCAAGCCAGCGCTGCCAGTCGCCACCCCGCAGCCAAGCGTCCAGGGCCTTCCACGACTTGTGCTGGCGGCACATCCGGTTGGCGGCGTAGGCGGTGACGGCGTCGTGGAGCTGGGCCGTGGTGGGCCCGCCGTCGGTGAGCAGCAGCTTGGCGATCTGGAAGGCCTGGCGCTGCTGGACGATCCGCAGGCCGCCGATGTCGCGGAACCAGTGGGCGGCCACGCCGACGGCCTCCTCGATGATGGCCGGATTGGCCTCCAGCCAGAGACTGCGAACGGTGAACTTGATCTGGCAGTGCGATCGACCGAAAGGGTTGGGCTGATCGAGAGCGATGCTGCCCGTCACGTACTGGCCTGTGCACAGGTGGCGGATCTGCAGGCCCTTGGCCTTGGTGACCTGGGGAGCGCCGTCGGGGATCAGCTTGGGCTGGGCGGTAGTCACGCGAACTTCATCCTCGCTTGGCGCCGCTCCTGGTCGATGCGGGTCACGGCGATGTCGAAGTATTTGGGCTCGATCTCGATACCGATGAACTCGCGCCCGGTCTGGACGCAGGCTACGCCGGTGGTGCCGGAGCCCAGGAAAGGATCAAGCAACACGCCACCGGTCGGCGCGATCAAACGGCAGAGGTATCGCAGCAGGTCTGTCGGCTTGACGGTCGGGTGATTGTTGCCCTTGCCGCGGTCCTTCTTGTCGGCCTTGGCGCAGTAGAAGAAGCGGGCGACGGAACCAACGTCCCCTCGGCCGTCGCGGTTCAATGATTGCCCAGAGCGGTGAAAGCCACCGTATACTGCGCCGGTGCCGCTCGCGTGCTGCGTCATTCCTGTTTTCCCGTCGGCAACTGGAAACCCCGCCAGCACTTCCTCACTACCGTCGTGGATCACGTTCGCGGGGAAGCGGCCTTTGGGATGTACTGGTGTAAGAACGCCGCCAACGCCATGATACATGCCACGCCCCCGGGTTTCCTTGTGCCCCCGCCCCTGGCCTACGCATCGTGCCCAGTTGTCCGTTACACCACCAGGCACCCTACACCCGTCGACGTTCAACGCGCCGCAACCGTGCGTCAGCACGTTGTTGGCCACCGTCCCGTCCAACGGCTTGCGGGCCAGGGTGATCGGCTCCCAGGTGGGCTTGAGCCCTGTTCCCCAGCCGTCCCATTGCTTCGCGGCTTCAATGGCGGGGACGGTGATATTCCGCAAACAGCCAGGATTCGGGGCCGAGCCGGGCAATGGCATGGTGCTGGGTAAGGCCGCCGAACGACGCCAATTTGATGTGATCGGCCTTTCGGGCACCTTGCTTTCAACCCCGACTACTTCCCGCTCCACCCCCGCCGCCTTGTCGATCGCCTTGCCCACGTCCAGCGACTTCGGAAACCCCGAGCCATACAGCCACATTAGACAATCGCGTATCTCCCAGTCCGCATCCTCGATCGCGCAGGTCAGGCGGTGAAAGGTCCGCGTACCGCCGAAAGCCAACAAGTGGGCGCCGGGCTTGCAGGTGGCCAAGATGGCCTGCCAAAACGCCATGCCAGGTACGCCGTGATCCCACACCTGCCCCATGAAACGCAGACCATATGGCGGGTCCGTCACCACGGCGTCGATGCAGCCCGCCGGCAACTGCGGCAGAAGCTCCAGGCAGTCGGCGCAGTACAGCCGCACGCCCTCGCACTCCCAGTCCGGCTTGGGCCAGGTGGCGGTGGTTTTGGGTGTTGGCTTGGACATGGGCCTCCGTGCCTGGCGGGTGCCGCCCGCGTCGTTCTCAGTTCTGGATTCTCAATTCCCCGTTCGGGTCCGCTCGCTGGTCCGCCGCGGCGGACGGCTCGGTTGGGCCGTTAGGGCCAGTTCCGCGATGAAGCGTTCGACGTTATCGGGGCTGGGCTCGTAGCCGCGCTGCTTGCCTTCCTGCAGAAGGGACTCGCACCGCTCGACATCGATGTCGGGGCCGCCGGTGCAGAGGCCGCACTTCCTGGCGCTATCGAGGTGGAGGCAGGCGTCAGCCGCGTCGACTGCGGCCTGCCACTCATTGCGATTACGTGGTCGTCGCGGCATCCGTAGGGCTTTCATGGTTGGTCCGCTCCGTTGGTGTCCGCCCGGTTGTCCGCCGCGGCGGGCCTTTCGTTCACCGGTTGGAAACCGGTGCCACACCTGGTCGTTTGCAACACTCCACCTTCCCTCGCAGGCCGACGGC
>CAZNSB010000656.1:0-1884 GCA_964575155.1 uncultured Planctomycetaceae bacterium
CCCGGTCGACCCACCGCGGCGTGTGGCGGAACAGCCCGAGCTTCTGCTGGAGGAAGACGTTGATCCCGCCGAAGAAGACCTCGCGCCCAGCGGCGGGGTCGGACGCCTCCGGGGCCAACGGCAGGTACATCGGCACGGCGAGCGGCTGGTGCCCGAGCCCGCGCAGCGCCTGCAGCAGGGCGGCGTCGCGGAGGCAGTTCTCGCAGTAGAACGCCTCGCCGCTGCCGGGGATGACCTGGACAATCCGCATCCGCTCACGCTTCCATCGCCGGTCGTCAATCCGACTTCCGCGTCGACGGGCGGGCCCGCCCGCCCCCGAAGGCGTAAACGTACCCGTCCTCGCCGCCGATGACCACCACGCCGCCGGCCACCGCCGCCGAGGCGCTGACGGCCTGGCCGATATCGTAGGAGAACAGCTCTTTTCCGTCCTCCAGGGCCACCACGTACAGCCGGCCGTCGTTGCTGCCGAAGACGACCTTCCCGTCGCAGACGACCGGCGAGCTGTCGATGTCCTCGTTGGCGCCGAAGGTCCACAGCCCCTTCCCGTCCTCCCCCCCGACGCAGTGCATCCGCCCGTCGCGCCCGCCGATGAGCACGCGGTCGGCGTGGACGGCCGGGGAGGAAAAAAACGGGGCGTCCTCCTTCTCGTACTCCCAGACGATCCTCCCGGCCGAGAGGTCCATGCACACCAGCCGGTTGCCGTAGTGGGCCAGGTACCCGCGCCCGCCGGCCAGGGCGACCGCGCCGGGGATGCAGATGCCCACGTCGACCTCGCGGACCTTCTTCCCGGCGGCGGAGACGACGCGGAGGACCCCGTCTCTCCCGCCGAAGACGACGTTGCCTTCGCCGACGGCCGGGGCGCCGTAGAGCCGCTCCTCCGTGGGGTAGGTCCACATCTTCCTTCCGGTGGCGGCGTCCACGGCGTGGAGGCTGGCGTCGAAGCTGCAAACGAGGATGGCGGTCCTGCCCTGGCGCCGGAGGCGCAGGTACCCGGCGGAGGCGTGAATCTCCCCGCCGGTCTTGTACTTCCACTCGCGGCGCCCGGTGGCGGCGTCGAGGCAGTAGAGGTGGGCGTCCAGGGAGCCGACGTAGACGCGCCCGTCGAGAACGCAGGGGGAGGCCTCCACGGCGGCGCCGGTCTTGAATTCCCAGAGCTTCCCGCCGTCGCGGAGGGCGAGGGCGTGGACCTTTCCGTCATCGGAGCCGACGAAGACCCTCCCGGCGACGACGGCGGCGGAGGACCTGACGGCGCCGCCCGTCTTGAAGCGCCAGCGCCGCACGAGCGGGCAGTCGAGCCGGCCGCCGGCGACGCCGGTCAGCTCCGGCCCCCCGCGGCACATCGGCCAGTCCCCCGCCGGGGCGGTCCCGGCCCCCGGCCCGCCGCCGCCGGCCGGCCTGGTGCCCGCCGGGGCACCGCCGGTGGCAGGGACCGAGACCTCCCCCTGCGGGAGGAGGTAGAGCAGCACGAAGCCCGCCGCCAGGACCACCAGCACAATGCCCGCCAGGGACGCTCTCATCGCAATGCCCGCAAGATGAAGACCTTCAGGAGCCTTCCCATTCTAAACTGAGTGCCGGCACATTTTCAGGGATGCGGCCGGGAATTTTACGCCCGCCGGCGGACGGGCGCCGGGCTCATCCGAACAGCGCCCGCCGGGCACGCCCCAGCGCCGAGACCGTGAAGATCACCGGGTACAGCCGCTCGAAGTACCACAGCTTGGCGAAATACAAGCCGATGGGCGACGGGGCGAACGCCCGCCCACGCTCGGTGTGCCGAATGAGCCAGTGGGCACCGGCCGCCACGGCGGCCTCGATGTTGGCTTCCCCAGGCTCCCCGGTTCCCTGCACGCAACGCGGCAGCAAGTGATCGCGAGCGCTGTCCTCCCC
>CAZNSB010000656.1:1894-2989 GCA_964575155.1 uncultured Planctomycetaceae bacterium
GCGGACAGCAGCCACCGGCCGGCGCGGGCGACGAGGTCGTCCGCCGACCGCCCGGCCCAGCCCGGCGCCAGCAGCGCCGAAAGCACGCGGGCCGTCCCGCAGGTCGGGTTCTCCTCACCGGGGGCGAACTGGTTTCCGAACCACAGGGGGACCCACGCGCCGTCTCTGCGTTGCGTGCGGACGAGAAAGGCCAGGCCCTTTCGGGTGGCGGCCCGCGCCCGCCGGGCCAGCGGGGCGGGGAGCTTTCCGGCCCAGGCCGACAGGGAAGCGAGGGCGTGGGCGGTCAGGTCGGGGGCGCTCCGGTCGAACGGGAGCCTGCCCCACCCCCGGCAGAAGGTGGGGATGCCGCCGTCGCGGTTCTGGAGGTCCATCAGCCACCTGGCCCCTTCGGCGGCGGCCCGGGCGGCGCGGGGCCGGTCGGGCGCGAGGGTGCTCAGGGCCAGGAGGGCCCCGGCGGTGTCGTCGGCGTCGGGGACGCCGCCGGGCAGGTCGGTCCACGCCCACCCGCCCGCAGCGGCGCGGGTGTATGGGCACTCGGCGCGGAGCTGGTTGGCCTGGAGCCAGTCGGCGACGGCGGCCCGGGCGGGCTCGTCCAGGTGCCGGGGGAGGTCGCCGCCGGCGGCCAGCGCGTTGACGGCCAGGGTCGTCACCCACGTGGCGAGGTTCGTGTCGATGGGCCAGCTCCCGTCCGGGCGGACGGTCCGGGCGAGGAACGCGACGCCGGCGGCCGCGACGGGGTGGGCGGCCATCCCCATCCCAGCCAGGCTCATGACGACGAAGCTCGTCAGCGGGGCCGCCTCGAGGAAGCCTCCGGAGGGCGGCTGGACGTCGCGGAGGACCCGCAGCGTCGGCTGGCGGGCGAGGGCCCGCAGGGCCCTGCGGATCGGGCAGATCGGTCGGCGGCGGCGGTGCCGGAGCTGCCCGACGGCGATGAGGGCCGGGAGGGCGTAGCTGACGACCGACAGGTGAAGCCATTTCAGCCAGCGGTGGGGGCACGCCGCCAGCTCGAAGGGCAAGGCCGGCACGAAGCGCCACGGCCGCCGGCCGAGCCTGCCCGCCAGGGCGGCCATGGCCAGGATGGGCGCCGAGAAGCTG
>CAZNSB010000657.1:0-2980 GCA_964575155.1 uncultured Planctomycetaceae bacterium
AGATTCACCCCAAGTATCCGACGTCGATGACGCCGCACCCCAGCCTCGCTCCCGCCGGTCCCGCCGCTCCAGGACTGCGGCCATGAGCCGGTGGCGGGCATCGTCGAGGTCGGGGCCCACGCAGGACGCCACCAGCAGTTCCGCCATCAGGTCAAGCATTTCGCTGTCAGTCATCGGTGGCATCCTTGACCTCCTTCCCTGCCTGCAATGCTCGCTCGTCCGCGACGGCCTTATGAAGGAGGGCCACAAAATCGAGCTTGTGGCCTTGGCGCTCGGCGGCCTCGGTGGCGGCACAGGCGGCGGCCCAGGCGGCCTCGGGGGCCTCGGCGGCCCAGGTGGCGGCCCAGGTGGCGGCCTCGGCGGCCTCGGCGGCCCAGGTGGCGGCCCAGGTGGCGGCCCCAGTGGCGCGATCCTCGCCCGAGAGCCACCGCCTCGCCCAGCCCTGCCAATCTGGATCGGCGTACACCTGCCGCGCGATCAGGATGGCGGCATGGGTACGCTCGTCCGTGCTGAGCGTGGGCGGGTCGATCTCGCAGAGCATCTTGACCCGCGTGCAGCCGACCTTCGTGCCGTCGTCGGCGCACACGTCGGCGTCGAGCCGCCACAGCCTGGCGCCGGGCTTATTGGTGTACCCCCCCTGTCCAGGGTCCATGAACACGGCCAGCAGCGGGTCGCGGTAGGCATGGATCACGCCGGAGGTGCAGAGATCGCCGCCGGGGGCGGCGTGCTCCACCCCCGGCCCCCACTGGGTCTCGTTCTGCTCGCCCGCGCGGGTTTTGCCGTCGGCGTCCGTCCACTTGTAAAGCGTCTCGCTCATGGTAGCAGGTCCTCCACTGTCGCCAGGCGGAAGGTGTCGCCGCCGTCGTCGCTGACCAGCATGCCGGGGTCGTGGGCCTTCACGCCGTCGTAGTGGCAGCGGGCCAGGCCGCCGCCCTCAACGGGTTGAATCTCGTCTTCGGCGCGCTTGACGTACAATCGCCGGTACTCGGCCGCCTCTTCGGGCGTGAACTGGTTGATGTATTCGGCGAAGCCGATGTAAAGGCTCTGCCTGCCGCGCCGCCTCGGAGCCAGGCTGACCTTGAAGTACCACTGCCGGTAATAACGCCGGCCGGGCTGGAGCGGCACGCGCAGCGGCTCCCAAGGCTTTCCTCGCGGCTTGCGGGCGTAGGCCAGGCAGAAGCGGTAAAGCGGGTCCGTGTAGCGGGTTATGAGGTGCAACGTGCCGCGCCTGTCGCAGACGAGGCCGACGTATGTGCATCGGTTGTGGCACCCGTCGGGCGAAGGGATGACCTCGACAGCGGACCAGTCTGTGTGGCGCGTGAACGGATAGCGCCCGTGACGGTACAGCAAGTGTCGGTGGTGCGCGCCGAAGGTCACGTGCAGCCGGCGCGTCCCATCGGCCACCATTGACGGGACCGCGTGTTCCTCGGCAAGTCCAGCGCCGTAGCCCAGGTCGATGTCCCCGCTCCAGGTCTGCTTGCGAAGATCATAGCGGGCGAACCGGAAGCTGGGCGGCGACATTGGCGGCCGGTCCATCTTCGCCCAGCAGGCGTAGAGGTATCGCCGGGTGGTGACTGTGCTCTGCGTCGGCCCGTTCTGGCCATGAAACTGAAAGCTCTCATCCGGGAAGTCCACCCACTGCTGCCGCTTCGTTCCCGGCCAGACGAGCGCCCGCATGTGCCCATCGTGGTGCGTGACGACTGTCGGGCAGGTCTTGGGCGGAATCCCCTGGCGGGGCGTCTCGAACTGTGCGTAGCCGGGGCCGAGGGCGATGGCGTCGCTGGCCAGGCGCAGGGTGTTGTCGAAGCCGGCTGGCCCCCTGCGCGTCTCAATCCAAGCGCAGCCCTTCTTCCCCGGCCAATACCGAAGGTCGTGTCCAGCGCCGGTTTCTGCCCATTCGCGCGAGGCCCGGAACACGGGAACATGCCATGTCCCCTGACGGCCAAAGACCGCTAGGACTCCGTCCCGACAGCGGATGTAGGCCAGGCCCTTCCGATCCCAGGTCACGCCCGTATCCGGCGAGGGCGGGAATTGGTGCTCGGGGAACTCCCGCTGTACCGTCCACAGCAGCCTGTCGGGGTGGTGGACCGGGTCCGGCAGGACGATGGGGCAGTAGGTGTCAGCCATCAGGCGCCTCCTGACCATCCCGGGCGCGAACCGGGCCGGAGGAAGCACCCCGAAAAATTGGTGGCCTTCCGCCTCTTGGCCGCCTTGTCCGCCCAGCCTTGCCGATACCCATTTCGGTGAGCCTCGGCGACCAGGCCCTCCATCTGCGCATTCAGCTGGCGCTTAAAAATTTCAGCCGCAACGGCCGACTTCATCTGAAGGGAGAAATGTATATGCTTGGGCTTGGCGGAATCGGCCACGCCCAGATCAATCCTTGCAAACAGGGTTTTGCTTTGTGGATCATCGTCGCGATAAAAGCTAATCATCACACTCTCCTTCTCGCCGTTGTCATGCCGGCCCCCGCCAGCAGCAGGAGCAGCGGTATCGGCTCGGGCACGTGGCTTCCCCAGCGGGCCGACAGGATGGACACGTCCGAAACGTCCACGGTCCAGTCGCCGTTCAGGTCGCCTTCATGCCAGGTGGCCGGCTGGCCCCAATGGGCGCCGAGAATCGACAGGTCGCCGACGGACACCCGCCCGTCTCCGTTCAGGTCGCCGACGAGCAGCGGCAGGCGGGCGGGCAGGTCGTAGGCGTGCCAGTCGTCCGCCAGCCACACCAGCACGTCGCCGCTGACGCGCACCACGGCGGGCGCCTCGGGCAGCCGGCGCTCCACGAAAGCGCCCTGCCACCACGCCACAACCGCGTGGCCCGCATAGAGTTGCGGCGTCGCGGGATTCGGCTCTCGAAAGCCCCGCGCGGCGAAGCACGACAGGTCTTGATTCCAAGTGAAATCGTGCAGCTCCAGGGTACACGTGAAGTTCGTGTAGGGTTCGCCGTCCACGTACACGTCTACTCGATGCGGGTTGGGCTGTTC
>CAZNSB010000658.1:0-2973 GCA_964575155.1 uncultured Planctomycetaceae bacterium
ACAACGCCGCCCACGGCATCACCCCCCAGACCGTCCGCAAGGCCATCCGCGCGTCCCTCGCCGATGAGGTCGCCGCCCATCGGATCGCCCGCGAGGCCGTCGGCGCCACCGAGGACGAATACCAGCGAGAGGAGCTTATCGAGACCCTCCACGCCGAGATGCTCGAGGCCGCCGAGGCCCTCGAGTTCGAGCGCGCCGCCCGCTGCCGAGACCGCATCGCCGAGCTGCGGGGCGAGGGCCAGGCCGAGGCCGAATCCCCCGCCGGCGCCCGGGCGGGCCCCACGGCCCGCAGGAACCGGCGCCCCCGGGCGCCGCGATAGCAGCTCGCCGCCCTTTTCATTCCCCGGCCCATGCGATACCATCAGGGCCATGAAAGCCGAGGACGCCATCGAACACGGAAAGGTGCTCTATGAAAGACCTGACCGCTGAATGGCTGGACAAGGCGCAGGAAGACGACTCTGTGGCCAGCGGGCTGATGCGGCGGCGCCCGGCAGCCGGGGCGGCGAAAAGCAAGGAGCTTCGCCTATGATTGTCGTCTTCGGGGTCTACGACCTGTTCAAGAAGGGCCGCCTTCAGGAACGCGACCGCTGCGAGTTCTGCAAGAAGCGGGCCCTGCTCGCCAGCTACACGGCGTGGAAGTTCTTTCACGTCTACTTCATCCCGCTGCTGCCGCTGGGCCACGGCCGGACCGTCCGGTACTGCCCCCTCTGCCGCAAGCACCGCAAGGTGAAGATGAGGGAGGTCCGCGCCCGGATCGAGGGGGCCCCCCAGGCGGCGCGGTCGGCCCTGGCCGCCGGGGACGTCAACGCCGCCCTCCAGGCCATCATGACCTGCGCCCAGATGGGCGGGCTGGAGCAGGCCGAGGCCCTCTTCGACCTCATGGACCAGTCCGACGTCCGCGTCCTCCGGGCGCTCGGGCGCTTCCAGTACATGCGGAAGCGGACGGCCCCGGCGGAGGACATCTACCGCAAGGCCATCGAGCTGGCCGGCGAGGACGCCGCCAGCCACTACCTGCTCGGGGAGCTGCTGCTGGGCGACCGCAAACGGGCGGAGGAGGCTTTGGCCGAGCTGGAGCTGGCCGCCACGCTCGAGCCCCGTGCCCTGGACGTCCGCCAACTGCTGTCGGAGGAGTACCAGAAGCGCAAGATGTGGCGCAAGCTCCTGGCCGTTCTGGAGGAGATGGCCCCCCTGGACCCGGAGGCCGCGGCGGGCAAGGCCTTCCAGAAGCGGCTGAAGAAGGCCCGCAAGAAGGCGGGCAAGGAGGCCGCCGCCGCGCCCGCCGAGAGCGTCAACCCCTACGCCGCTCCTTGAGGCGCCCGCGCCCGCCCGAGGGCCCGACCGGCGGCGGGGCGTTGTGTCCTCGCCCCGAGCGGCGTACGCTGCTCCGGCCGGATGGCGGAGGCTGCCATGCGCATCGACCGTTCCGATCGTGAGGTGCTGCGCGGCCTGGCCCGGCTGGTCGCCGAGGCCGCCGCCGATCCCATCCAGGCGCGGCGCACGCAGATGTGGAAGGACCACAACTCCCTCCGGCCGCAGCGGCCGATGGTGCTGGCCTTCCCCGAGGGCGGGTGGCGCGACCTCGTGGACGAGGCGGAGCTGCAATGCCACGACCCCGCCGCCCGCAACTGGGAGCACGCCCTCCGCAGGAAGCTCTTCCACATCCGCCACATTCACGACGACCAGCCCGTCACCGGCTTCTTCAACGTCGGCTGGGCCGTCGAGCGCGGAGACTACGGCCTCTCCGAGACGCAGACCCGCACCGCCCCGCTCGGCTCGTACCGGTGGGACCCGCCGGTCAAGACGGCCGCCGACCTGAAGAAGCTCCGCCCCCGCACCCTCCGCGTCGACCGCGAGCAGACCGAGCGGACCCGCCGGCTCGCCGAGGAGGTCCTGGGGGACATCCTCACCGTCCGCGTCCACGGCTCGCTGTGGTGGACCTGCGGGCTGACGTGGGACCTCATCCGCCTCCGCGGGCTCGAGCAGGTCATGCTCGACATCTACGAGAACCCCGATCTCCTCCGCCGACTGATGGCCTTCCTCCGCGACTCCATGATGCACCTCCTGGACGCCTGCGAGGCCGAGGGCGTCCTCTCCCTCAACAACGGCCCCGACGACTACGTCGGCTCCGGCGGCGTCGGCGCCACCGGCGAGCTGCCGGCCGACGACTTCGCCGGAAACGTCCGATGCAGGGACATGTGGGCCCTCGGAGAGAGCCAGGAGTTCGCCCTCGTCGGCCCCGAGCAGTTCCACGAGTTCGCCCTTCGGTACCAACTGCCGCTGCTGAAGCGGTTCGGGTTAATCTGCTACGGCTGCTGCGAGAAGATGGACGCCAAGATCGACCTGGTCGTCCGGCACGTCCCGCGCCTGCGGCGGGTGTCGGTCTCGCCCTGGACGGACCGGGCCCTGGCGGCCGAAAAGCTCGCCGATCGCTACATCTACTCCTGGAAGCCCAACCCCACCCTGATCTGCGCCCTCGCCGTCGACTGGGACGCCGTCGAGGCCGTCACCCGCGAGACCATCGAGATCGCCCGCGCCCACGGGTGCCTGCTGGAGATGGTCATGAAGGACACCCACACCTTCTGCGGCGACCGGTCCCGCATCGAGCGCTGGACCGACATCGCCTCGCGCCTGGCGCAAGAGGCGACGTAGCGCATCGTCAGGATTGAACTTTGGGGTGCCACGGCTGCGCCTTTTGCAGCCGTGTCTCCCTGGGGGCCCGCACGGCTGCACACAACGCAGCCGTGGCACCCGTGCGGGTCGCCCAGGCCCGCGCACTGCGGTGCGTGGGGGCGGGTCCCGGCGGCGCCGCGGGGGCGGGCCCTTCCCATTCTCCCCCGCTTGCGGTATCTTCTCTGCCGGCGGCAGCGGAAGACATGGTCATTCAGCCGAGCAAACGTGAGCGGGAGAATCTCTGGCGGATCCTGGAGCTGGCCCGCAGCGAGGACCTGGGCAGCGGCGACGTCACCAGCGCCA
>CAZNSB010000659.1:0-2971 GCA_964575155.1 uncultured Planctomycetaceae bacterium
AACCTCCGCCTGCAGCGATACATGCTAAATGGAACTGTAGAAGATGGGCTTGACGAGCAGTCGCGCGCCGCCGTCGAATCGCTCAAGCGGCGAGAGGCCTTTGACGCACGCCTCCAGCGGGTTCGAAAGCAGGCGCGCCCGCCCCGCGCCGGCGGCGGGGAGGGCACCTGACCGCCGGGCCGGTCGGCGCCGACTCGGGTGGCCGTGGCGCGGGGGACGGAGTTGCCGGGCGGGCCGGCGGGCGATAGGATGGGCCCGATGGCAGGTGCGGCAGGGACAGGCGGCCGGCGGTCGGCGTGGCTGGGCCGGTGGAGGGCGGGGGCGCTGTTGGCGGCGCTGGCGGGGGGGTGCCGGCCGGCGGCGGAGCCGCCGGGCGAGGAGCTGTACGTCGAGCCGGTGTCGGTGCTTCAGCACCAGGCCTACGCCGAGGCGGTAACGGGGCGGTTCGTATCGCTGGCCGACTTCGAGTTCTCGCCGATCTCCCAGCAGCCGGGGTACGCCCAGGTGGGGCATTTCAAGGTCACGCCGCCGGGGCGCGGGCCGGAGCTGAAGTACGTGGTGAACATCACGCGGACGGGGGTGGGGGCGATGGAGGCGGTGCTCCCGCCGGGGTGCATGCTGGAGTTCCACCTGCCGGAGGTCCACGACCTCCGTCGCTACACGCTGCTGCTGGCGGCGGTCTACAGCCGGCACATCCGCGACGACCTGAAGCTGATGTTGCGGACGGACCGGGCGGGGTGGGAGGCGCCGCCGGTGCTGCTGAAGCGGGGCTGGAACAGCGTGCTGGTGGACCTGGAGCGGCTGAAGGGGAAGGAGGACTTCGACGCCCGTGGGGTGCGTTCGCTTCGGCTGTGGTTTTCGGCGGCGCGGGGCCCGGTTCGGATCAACGTGGACGACATCCTGCTGATCGACAACCGGCGGCAGCTGGCGCCGGTGCCGGCGGGCGTCCGGGTGGGCAAGACGGGGCTGGACTACGAGCTGCACCTTCCGCATCGCCGGCGCCCGGTGCGGATCCGGCAGTGCGACGACGGTCTTTGGCGGCTGGGGGCGGCCCAGGCGATCTTGGAGGTGGCGGGCGGGGCGGCGGCTGGGCCCCCGGCCGGGGCCAGGCCGGCGGAGGACCTCGCCGCCTTCGGAACCCGCCGCGTCGGCGCCGTCGAGGTGCTGGAGGCCAACCGGCTGCGCGTTCGCGTGCGGAACACGTGGTACTTTCCCTCGTCGGCGGGGCAGTGGGCGTCGATGGCGATCCGTCAGGTTCGGTTCGAGCACACCTTCTACGGCGACGGGCGGGAGGTGACGGACGTGGTGGTGAACAACGCCGGGGGGGCGCCGATCTCTTCGGTACGGATCACGGCCCCGGAGCCGGCGGCGTGGGCGGGCGGGCAGGTCGCCGGAAGCCTCCACGTCCGGCGGTTCACCCAGTCGGTGGGGCGGTGGAGCTACCTGATCGCCCCGCACGCGCGGGCCCCCAAGCCGTACGCCGCCAATTACCTCAAACCCCCTCGCCTCGAGATTCGTATAGGCAGGCAGGAGGCGTGCGACGGGGACATCGAGGCGGACGGCTTCGATGAATCGCAGGGCTGCTATCACGTTCGGGCCAAGGCGGGCCACTGCCGTTTCCGGGTCGTGCCGGGGAAGGAGGGTCTGGCGGATGCGGTCTTCCGCGTCCGGGGCCGGTGGGAGGGGACGGTAACGGCCAGCAGCGAGGGGTTGGCGCTGCGGAGCCTTGTTAGGCTGGGGGACGGTTCGGTGGTGTTCGTGTTGCCGGGGGCGGTCACCCGCCCGCGCTGGGTGGAGGTGACCGGGCGGGTGCCGGTGATCGGAGTTGAGTGAGCTTGAGGGCGGCGAAGGCGTTCGGGAAAAGGCGGTTTTCGGTCGGCTTTGCGGGAAGTTGTTTTCGGCGGGCGCCGCGGGGGCGCCGGGCGGCGCCGGGGCCGCGGCGTAACCTGTTATATTCCATTAAGATGCCTCTCCGGTTGGTCGATACCACCTGCAGGTGTTCACGCGAGCCGCTGCTGCACCGTAACGGACGCGGTAAGTCTTTCTTGACAAAGGCTTGACAAAGGACGGTGTGTTCGTGTTATCTTGGCTGCGGATTCCGACGCGGAGGGTCCCTATGCTGTATTGACGGCGGAGGGACCCCGGCGGGTGGGGGTCCGCGCCGGCGGACGTTGGCCATGGGTTCGTGAGAGAGGTGCGCCATTGAGGACGTTACAGTCAACCATCGTGGTATCGGTCGTTGCGGCGATGTGTCTGCTGGTGGCCTCCGGGTGCAAGGACTACGAGCCTGCCTGGTGGAACTGGTTTGACCCCAGCAAGCCTCTTCGCAGGCCCGCCCAGACCATGGTCAATCCCATCTTCAACGAGGTGGGTCCGGCCGACCAGACCATGGAGCTGCTTCCGAACGCCGAGACGCCTGAGGTGGCGGACCTGGAGTACGCCGAAGAGGACTACGTCATCGGCCCCACCGACATCGTGAACATCTCGGTCCTGGACCTGTTCCAGGAGGCCGTGGAAACGGTGCTCCAGCGCCAGGTCAGCCACAGCGGCTACATCGCCATGCCGCTGCTGGCGCGCCGCATCAAGGCCTCCGGGCTCACCCAGCAGGGGCTCACCGAGGCCGTCAAGCAGGCCTACCAGCCGGACATCCTCAGAGACCCCACCGTCTCGGTCACCGTGGCGGTGCCCCGGCAGAACACCTTCAGCATCCTGGGCGCGATCAACCGCCCGGGAACCTACAACATCCTCCGCAAGGACTTCACGCTGCTGGAGGCGCTGGCCCTGGCCGGGGACGTGACCCAGATGAACATCGAGTGGGTGTACGTGATCCGGCCGAAGAAGCGCAAGCCGGTGAAGCCGGCGGTTCCGGCGGTTGAGCCGGCAGTGGAGGCGCTCCCGCCGCTGCCTGCGCTCCCAACCGAGCCGACCACCGAGCCGACCACGGTTCCGGCCCCGACGACGCGCCCGGGGC
>CAZNSB010000660.1:0-2963 GCA_964575155.1 uncultured Planctomycetaceae bacterium
CCCGTCAGCGACTTCGAGGTGAAGCGTGTGATCAAGGGCTCGTGCAACGCGAAGGGGATGCGGCCGGAGAGGATGGCAGTGGCGAAGGGCTTCAGGCGATTCTCCCGTGCGTTGCGGCGCAGCCCGCCCTCCAGCCCGGGGAAGCTGTCGTCTACGATCTCCCGGTAGTGAGCGTAGCGTGGATGCCGATAGTGGTAGTCACCGAAGACACCGTCAGCGATGGTGCCCAGGGCCAGTACGTCTTCGACGTCGAGCAGGAGGACGGCCCCTGGACCCTGCGGGTCGTCGAGGTCGCGTCCGAGGCGATGGACCACTGCGAGGCGAACGACGTGGCGACCCTGAATGCGCTCTTGAACGACGCGGCGTATACGCGTGACCTGAACGACATCGAGCAGGCCAGCGGGTGCGACGTGGCGTGGGCGTACCAGTGGGACTTCGTCCTGGAGCCCGGCGAAGCGTTCATGCTGAGCAAGGACAAGATGATTACCCCCGAGCCCGCGACGCTGGCCCTGTTGGGCGGTGGCGCGGCGCTGGCTCTCCTCCTGCGGCGGCGACGGTAGCGGCAGGGCGGGGCGGGAGGGCGCTCCGCTCGCCCGGTGAAACGGATGCCGCCTTGGCGGCGCGGCGGCCGGACGCGGTCGCCGCGCCCCCTTTATTCTGAAAAAGGTTCCGGGAGTCTTTTTCGGCCCGAGACGGGACGGCTTGATTCGTCCGGGCCGCGCCGGTACACTTCCACGCCATGGCCAAACGCGCAGCGCAACAAGAGCAAGGGGTCTGCATCCGCAAGGCCCGTATGGGCGACGCGGAGCCGATCTTCGCCCTGGTGACCACGTACAGCCGGCAGCAGATCATGCTGCCACGCAGCCGGGCGGAACTCTACGAGTCGCTCCGCGAGTTCCAGGTGGCCGAGGCCGACGCCGCGGTCGTCGGGTGCGGGGCCTTGGGGATCCAGTGGGACGGCCTGGCCGAGATCAAGAGCCTCGCGGTCACCGAGGCGGCCCAGGCCCGCGGCATCGGGCGCCGCCTGGTGGCGGCGTGCCTGGAGGAGGCCCGGGCGCTGGGCATCGGCCGCGTGTTCGTCCTGACGATGGTCCCCCCGTTCTTCGAGCGGCTGGGGTTTGAGCGCCTCGCCAAGGAGGCGCTGCCGCACAAGGTCTGGGCCGACTGCGTGCGGTGCCCGAAGTTCCCCGACTGCGACGAGGAGGCGCTGGCCATCGATTTGTAGGCGGGGCGGCAGGGCGCTTCGCCGGGCGGCGGGTCGAGCCGCGAACGTGAGTTCGCGGGTACTTTCACCCGCGGGGTGATCCTCGCGAGCGGGACGCGCGCCGCCCTTCGCACGTACGCCGCTGCTCACGCAGCGGGCTCGAACGTCTCCATGGGCTACGCGCTTTCCTTGATGGGCGCGGCCTCGGCGAAGAGGTCCGTCTCGCCGCGCACCACCTCGGGCGTGACGGTGTAGCGGTACCCCTTGGGCCGGTTGGGCAGTTCGAAGAGCACGTCGAGCATGAGGTTTTCGACGGTGCTGCGGAGGGCCCGGGCGCCGGTGTTGCGTGTCATGGCCTGGCGGGCGATCTCGCGCATCGCCTCGTCCGTAAAGGCCAGTTCGGCGTCCTCCATTTCGAAGAACTTCTGATACTGCTTGACCAGGGCGTTCTTCGGCTCGGTCAGGATGCGGACCAGCGCGTCCTCGTCCAGCGGCATCAGGGCGGTGATGACCGGCAGCCGGCCCACCAGTTCCGGGATCAGCCCGTAGTGGATCAGGTCGTCGGGCGTGACCTGGGGCAGGATTTCGGCCGTCCGCCGGTAGCGGTCGCCGGAGGTGTGCTGGCCCTCCGTGAAGCCGATGGCGCTGTGGCCGATGCGGCGGGCGACGATCTCGTCGAGGCGGTCGAACGTCCCGCCGCAGATGAACAGGATGTGCGTCGTGTCGATCTGGATGTACTGCTGCTCGGGGTGCTTGCGGCCGCCCTGGGGCGGGACGTTGGCGATGGTGCCCTCCAGCATCTTCAGCAGGGCCTGCTGGACGCCTTCGCCCGAGACGTCGCGGGTGATCGAGACGTTCTGGGTGGTGCGGCCGATCTTGTCGATCTCGTCGATGTAGATGATGCCACGCTGGGCGGCCTCGATGTCGAGGTCGGCGGCGTGGATGAGTTTCAGCAGGAGGTTCTCCACGTCCTCGCCCACGTACCCCGCCTCGGTCAGGGTGGTGGCGTCGCCGATGGCGAACGGCACGTTGAGGATGTGGGCCAGGCTGCGCGCGAGCAGCGTCTTGCCGCAGCCCGTCGGGCCGATCAGCAGCAGGTTCGACTTCTCGATCTCGACCTCGTCGTCCTCGCCCGCCTCGCCCAAACTGAGCCGCTTGTAGTGGTTGTGGACGGCGACCGAGACGGCCTTCTTGGCGCGGTCCTGCCCGATGACGTACAGGTCCAGGAAGTCCTTGATCTCCCGCGGGGTGGGGATGCGGCCGAGGTCCGGCGCCACCGCCGCCCCACGCCGACGCTCGGACTGGACGACCGAGTTGCACAGGTCGACGCACTCGGCGCAGATGAAGACGCCACCCCGGCCTTCGACCAGGGGCCCGGTCTCACGTCCGCTCTTGCCGCAGAAACTGCATACGGCTTCACGCCGGTGTCCGCCCCGGCCGTTGTTACGCTTCGCCATCCGTCCTGCTCCTTTCCGACGTTTCGTCACCGGTGTCGGTGCCGGGATGGTCGGCGTCGTGAGTTTCTATCGACGATTCGGTGTCCGGGACTGCACGCGGACCGTCGGGCCGGCCGTCGGCCTTCTCCGGGGCGGCGCCGGCGAGGCGAGCGCGGACGGCCTCGTATTCCTGGCGGCTGATCCGGCCGGCGACCAGTTGCCCGCGGAGGCTGGCCAAGTCGATGTCGCCGCAACTGCCGCCACGCTTCTGCGTTCGCCATCCCCACAGGCGCACGAGCGCCAGGATGACGAAGGCGACGCCC
>CAZNSB010000661.1:0-2958 GCA_964575155.1 uncultured Planctomycetaceae bacterium
GGAGCGCCTCCTGGAGGTCCTCGGGTAGGCCCGGGGTCTGTGTTCCACGTGAAACTGGTCCCGGCGCACCGGGATCAGTCCGTAGCGCCGGGGTTTATCCCCGGCGCAGGCTGCGGCGCGGGCGCGCTGACGACCGCCGGGCATAAAGCCCGGCGCTACAGGGCCAAATGCCATTGGTCCCGGCGCACCGGGGAGTGGGTAGAATCAGCCCGCACTGGCCTCTGGGTTGCAATAGAGGCCGCAGGAGGCGATATAGTCGGCCACGGGCGCGGGCACGAGGCCGCGGATGGACTTCCCCGCCGCGACACGCCGGCGAATGTCGGTGGCGCTGATTTGGACGAGCGGGCCGGGGACGCGGTGGGCGAGGAGGCGGTCAAGACACTCGGGGCCGACCACTTTGCGAAGGGGCTCGAGGTCTGGATTGGCCACGCCGGGACGGGGCAAAAGAACAATGGTGGCGAGGGCGAGGATGTCCGGGAGCCGGCGCCAGGTGTGAAGGAGGGGCAGATTGTCATCGCCGGCGAGGAGGAAGAGGTCGGCGCCCGGCTTGGTCGCCATGGCGACGCAGAGGGTTTCTCGAAAGTGTTCGAGCGTGAGAACCGTGTAGGAAGGCTCGGAGCGGGTGACCTCGATGTCTGAGACCCCGAAGCCGGGCAGCGGTTCGACCGCGAGCCGGCACATACGGAGGCGGTGTTCCGCCGGGGCGAGGATCTCCCTGGGCCGGTGGACCGGACTTCCCGCCGGAACCAGCAGGAGCGAGTCCAGTTTCAGGTGGTTGAAGGCATACTCGGCGGGGATGAGATGGCCCAGGTGAACCGGGTCGAACGTTCCGCCAAGGATGCCGATGCGTTTGGGAGCCATAGCGGGGCAGTATGGGGACTTCGAGCGAGGGTGTCAAGTGAAGTGGGCGGCGGCACAAGACGGGCTGGGAGCCTACGGCCGGCTGGGGTTTCTGGCGGCGCTCGCGGTGGCGGTGGCGGTGCTTGGGTCGGGCGCGGCCGAGGCGCCCGACGGTCCCGATGCACATCGGGACCGGGGCGGCGGATCGGCGGCGGACATCATGTTCGTGGAGGATGAAGAGGAAGGAGGGGAAGCGGAAGGACCGGCGAGCCCGTTCGGCACGGGCAAGGGGACCGGGGCCCGAAAGGACGCCGTGCCGGGCTACGTGGAACTGTCCTCCGGGCTGAAGATGCCCGGGCGGATATTCACGACGCGGGCGAAGCGGCTGAAGGTTTATAATATTGAAAAAGAGATTTATGAATATGTGCCGGTGCCGGCGCTCAAGCGGATCGAGGCGGTCGTCGTGTGGGAGCGGCAGCAGCGCCAGTGGCGGTTCAAAGAGGCGGGAAGCACCGAGAAGGTCTATACCGGGGAAACGTACCCGGCCCGGATGCTGTCGTATCGGCTGACGCTGAGGAACGATCACCGGATCACCGGCGACGTTCTCGGCCAGCCGCTTTACATCGCCCGGGAGGACCGGACGGACCGGTTTGTGCTGCACAAGCGGCGGAAGGGGGCGGTGGGGGAGAGTCTGGAGGACCTGGTGTATATTCGGGCGGTTGTGTTCGGCCGGGAGGCGTATGAACAGGCCGTCATGGAACTGCGGGGCAAGGGACCAAGGGAGGCGGAGGAGCAATGAGGTGTTTATATGTGGATGCGTATTCCGGCGCGAGCGGGGATATGTTCTTGGGGGCTCTTCTGGGCGCGGGGCTCGCGGCGGCGGACCTCCGGCGTGCTCTGGCCGGCGTGCCCGTCGAGGGATACGCGCTGGAGGTGCGGCGGGGAAAAAAGGGCGGCCTGGCGGCGACGCGGGCGACGGTGCGGCTGGACGAAGGGGCCGGGCAGCCGCACCGGCACCTGTCGGAGATCAAGCGGATTATCTCCGCGGCGGACCTGCCGGGCCGCGCGGCCGAGTGGGCCCTGGCGGTGTTCCGTCGGCTGGCGGAAGCGGAGGCAAAGGTCCACGGCACGAGCCCGGAGAAGGTCCACTTTCACGAAGTGGGGGCGGTGGACGCGATTGTGGACATTGTGGGCGTGTGCGCGGGGTTGGCCCTATTGGGCGTGGAGCGCTTGACGTCGAGCCCGCTCCCGATGGGGTCGGGGTATGTGGAGACGGCCCACGGTCGGCTGCCGGTGCCGGTTCCCGCGGTGGTGGAACTTTTGCGAGGCATCCCGACGCGGCCCTGCGAAGAGGAAGGGGAACTGACGACGCCGACGGGCGCGGCGATTTTGGTGACGCTGGCGGAAGGGTTCGGCCCGATGCCGCCCATGGTGACCGAGGCCGTGGGTTACGGGGCGGGGTCGCGGGAAGGGAAGCGCGTGCCGAACTGCCTGCGCGTGGTCCTCGGTCGGCTGTGCGATGAAGGGGACGAGGCCGAGGCGGATACGGTCTGGCTCCTGGAGACGAACGTGGACGACGCGACGGGCGAGACGCTGGGGGCGGCAAGCGGCGCGCTGCTGGCGGCAGGGGCGCTGGACGTGTGGCTCGTGCCGGCGACGATGAAAAAGGGGCGGCCGGGGGTGGTGCTCGCGTGTCTGGCCCAGGAGGGGTCGTTGAGGGCGGTGGAAGACGCGATGTTCCGCGAGACGACCACGTTCGGGGTTCGCCGAAGGCGGGTCCAGCGAAGCAAACTCGCCCGCGAGCACGTCACGGTCCAGACGCAGTACGGGGCGGTGCGGGTGAAGGTGGGGCGCCGGGGCGGCGAGGTGACCACGGCGCTTCCGGAATACGAGGATTGCCGGCGTCGGGCGGAGGCGTTCGGGGTGGCGTTTCGTGAGGTTTACGAGGCGGCGCTTGCGGCGTATCGGGCAGGGGAGTAGGCGCGTGCCGCGCCCTCCACGGCGGGTCTGCGCTGCGCTCCGACAAGCACGGCGGCCGGTCTTTCGGGCGAAGCGGCATCGAGGGGCGCTCTAAGTGCTGATTTTGCAATGGGTTGCCATTGTTGTCCTGGGGCTGGT
>CAZNSB010000662.1:0-2957 GCA_964575155.1 uncultured Planctomycetaceae bacterium
GTCCAGCTCCACCTCCGACTCGTCCTCCTCGCCCACGTGCGCCAGCCGCTTGTAGTGGTTGTGTACCGCCACCGAAAGCACCCGCTTGGCGCGCTCCTGCCCGACGACGTACTGATCGAGGAACTCCTTGATCTGGCGGGGCGGGACGATGCTCTCCATCGAAAAGGCGGGCTGGGCGACCCGCCGCTGCTCCTGGCGAATGATGCTGTGGCAGAGGTCCACGCAGTTGGCGCAGATGTACACGCCCTTGGGCCCCTCCACGACGGGCCCGGCCTCTCTTCCGCTCCGGCCGCAGAAACTGCACACCTTGGCCCGCTTGCCTCCGCGCGGCGGCTGGGGGCCGTCACTTCCGCTGGAACGATCCTTCATTGGAGTCCCTGCTCCTATTCATTATACACGCCGGCCGAACCCTCAGATACCGCCCCCGATAGATCGACCGGCAGCGGCATCGCCCTTGAGTATCGAATCTCGCGCCGGGGGCCTCTCAGCCGCCCGAACCGGGGTTTTCGCGTGTTCCCGGCCGGGGCTGCCGGGCGGCCGCCCGGCGGGCGCGATCATACTCCTCGTCGCTGAGCAGGCCGTCGCGGTGCAGCTTGCGGATCTGCTCGATCGTCAGCCCCTCCGCCGGCCGCGCCGAGCCCCCCAGCGCGATGCGGCGGAGGTACAGGACCGCCGCGAACAGCAGGAAGGCCACCCCCAGCCCGGCGACGATCAGCCACCACGGGAAGCCCCACGCCGGCGCCACCGGCGCCCGCGCCGACACGCCTGCTGAGGCCCCGGCCATGGACGTTCCGACTCCCATCGGCTTCATCTTAGCATCGCCGCCGAGGGCGATCAATCCTCCGCGTCGCCCGGCCCGGGCCGGGTCAGCCAAAGGGCCTGTCCGCGGCGTTCGGCCCGGACGCCTCCGGGCAGGTCGACGGCGGCGGCGTGACCGGCCAGCAGGGCCAGCAGGTCGTCGAAGCGCTGGCGGTTGAGGTGCTGCTCGGGGGCGGCGATTGCGGCCAGGGCCCTCCGCAGCGCCATGGCCGCCAGCAGGGGCGGGCCCTTCCGCAGCGGCCCCAGGCGGAGGACCACCTGGTCGGGGGCGGACCTCCGGCAGGCGCGATCGAAGAGCCCGCGGGCAAGGGCCTCCAGCGCCTCGGTGGCCTCGCCTGCCGCCGCCGACAGCCGCAGCAGCGCCTCGTCCGCCCGCACGTTCACCCGATCCCGCAGCATCGGCAGCAGCTCGTGGCGGATGAAGTTCCGCGTGAAGTCCGTCTCGGCGTTGGTGCGGTCGGTCCGCCAGGCGAGCCCCTGGCGGCGGCAGAACTCCTCGATCCGCGCCCGCCGGGCCCAGAGCAACGGGCGAACCAGGTCCACCCCCTCGCCCAGCTCCCGCCGGGGGGCCATGCCCACCAGCCCGCGCAGATGCGTGCCGCGGACGATCCGGTGCAGGACGGTCTCGACCTGGTCGTCGGCGTGGTGGGCGACGGCCACGGCCGGGGCTCCGGTCCTGCCGGCCACGGCGGCCAGGGCATCATACCGCCCGCGTCGGGCGGCCTCCTCGATGCCGACGCCCCATTTGCGTGCGCAGGCGCGGGTGTCGATCCGCTCGAGGTGGAAGGGCACGCCCCAGGCCCCGGCCAGGTCGGCGACGAAGTCCGCGTCGGCGTCGGCGCCGGCCCGCAGGCCGTGATGAACGTGCGCGATCCGCAGCGCGCAGTTCCCCGCGGCCCGAAGGGCCGATGCCAGGGCCACGCTGTCGGCCCCGCCGCTGACGCCCGCCACCACGGCGTCGCCTGGGGCGAACAGGTCGTGGCGGCGGACGTACTGCCCCGTCCGGTGCACGAATTCCTCGATCCCGGCTTTTTCGGCCATGGCTCGCCCTGTCCTCTGCCCGCGCCCGCGATTATACTCATGGTATCGTGTCAGCTTGGGAACGTGGAGCGAAAGCGGGTCCTTCAAATTCGAATACCCTCTTTCGAGCCCCGGGCTCGTTCAGCATTTCGGGTCTCGGGTCTCTTCCGTCCGATGACCCCCTGGCCGATTCAGGGGCCAGCGTGCCGGGAGCAGCCCGGCCGGTCGAGCCGGCGCCATGAGGCCGATCCCCGCAAGAAAACACCACTGGGCGGGCGCCATCCTGTTGGCGATCGTCGCCGCCAACACGCTGCTGATGTTCCGCCAGAGCAACATCACCGGCGACCAGGCCAACATGATGGCGGAGGTCTTCCAGCGCCAAGACCCGCAGCTGTACGCCCACGACGGGCTGTTCGCGGGCGCGGGTGCGAGCGGGGCGTTGGGTGGGCACCTGCCGGCGTGGCAGGGGGTGCTGTCGGGGGCGGTTTGGGTGTGCGGGCGAGAGGACCCCCTCAACGCCTTCCGCCTGGTGGGCACCGCCGCCAGCCTGCTGTACCTGGTCTTCATGTACATCCTGGTGTACCGCCAGACCCGCAGCACCACCGCCGCGACCCTGGTGGCGGTCATCTCCACCGCCATCTTCTCCACGAAGCGCCCGTACTGGGGCGTCGGCCCGATCTTCGCGGCCACGCCGGCGACGATGGTCCTGGCCTTCACCCCGCTGGTGGTGACGCTGTTCCTAAGCGCCCGCAAGGAGTGGGTGGTCATCGGCGTGTTCTTCCTGGCCGGGCTGCTCGGGAACGTCCACCTCTCCTCGGCCATGAACCTCGCCGCCGTGCTCCTCGTGACGCTCCTGGTGCTCCGGTGGCGGCGATGGGACGCCTGGGCCAAGGCCGCCGCCGCCGCCCTGGCCGCACTCGCCGGGGCCGCCCCCGCGCTGATGCAGTGCTGGCGGGCATTGCCCGCCGTGGGCGCGGCCGGGCCCCTCGCCTACTACAAGACCCTCCAGGCCACCGACGCCCTGGCCAAGCAGCTCCTGCCCTTGAGCGTGCCCGAGACGCTTCAACTGGCCGGCATCAACGTGCTGTACCCGCAGGTCCTGGTGGAGTTCCTGCGTT
>CAZNSB010000663.1:0-2956 GCA_964575155.1 uncultured Planctomycetaceae bacterium
TCGATTGAAGTAGCTTATCGCCTGACCACGTATCCGGATCGAGCCCTTGCGGAAGACCTGCACTGAGATGGGCCCGGGGATATCCCGCGGCCCGGAGGCCCGGAAACAGCGTGTCCTCGGAACGAACAAAGTACGTCCTGGTGGGGCTGTCCGTGCTGGCGCTGGTGCTGGCGCTGGTGCTGGCGGCGGTGGCTATGTTCAGACGCGCCTCTTCGGAGGCGGCGGGTGACCGAGATGACATCCGCTACCCCTTCTACTGCACGGAGTGCAAACGCGTGTTCGCCCGGTACGGCTCGACCTTGCCGGCGGCGCCCGGCCCGCTCTGGGCGGACACCATCAAGCCCGTCCGGGTTGACTGCCCCAAGTGCGGGGCGAAGGACTCGGCCGTGCTGATGATTCCCTGCCCCAATTGCGGGAACTTCTACGTGCCGCCCTCGGCGGCGGCCGCTTCCCAGCCGGCGGCGCGGGCGCCGAGGGACATCTGCCCCTACTGCGGGACCGACCGCCGGCAGTGGATCCGCGAGCACCCCGAGTTGGTCCCGAAATGAAGGCAGGGCGCCCACCCCGGTTCGGCTCGGGGCTTGTGGGGATGCATTCGGCACCCGCCGCGTCACGGCTCGGCGGGATTCGGGCCATTGTAATCGAACGTCCAGTCCGGCCCCGTGAACGTGCCGGCCGGAGCCGAGCAGCGATAGACGACGGACCCGTCGAGCAGCAGGATGTTGCCCCAGCCCAGCTCCGTGTCGTTATGCCAGTAGGCGTACTGGAACGGGTCCCAGCCATTGAAGAACACACGGAAGGACCAGTCGGTGGCGTTGATGACCCAGCTCGGATTGGGGATATGCACGAGCTTCCGGCCGTGCAGACCCATGGAGCTGTTGCGGTTGGCGGAGCTGTTGTACCAGTAGCTGGTGCCAGTCCAGTCGAAATGCGTCGGCATTCGGGTCTGGTTGTAGAATCCGGGCAGGGCGCCGTTGTCGGACGGGCAGCGGAAGACCAGCAGGACCTCGTCGGCGTTGGGCGCTTCGGCCTTCCAGCCTACGTAGGCGTTGATCATGCGGAAGCGGTCGTTGGGATCGATCCACCCATGCCCCCACCCGCAGGCGGTGCCGTTCTTTCCTCCCCAGCGATTGTAGCTGTCGAAGATATCGTAGGAGGTCGGGAGCATGCCGGCGAAATCGTCGAGGTATGCCGCCGTTGCCGACCCGATGTTGTGCAGGTTGCTCGCACAGACCGCCCTCCGGGCCAATTCGCGGGCTGTCCCCAGGCTCGGTGCGATCATCGTCGCCAGCAGGGCAATGATCGCAATGACGATGAGAAGTTCAACCAGCGTGAAGCCGTCCTCGCGAACCATCGTTACGCCCTCGAAGCCTGACCTTCAGATGTTCCTGTCACCCTTGCCCTTCTGAAGAACATGATAGCTCCTCTCAGCGCGGGCGTCAATTCGAATTTTCGGCCTGGTTCAAACCGGGGTAACAGTTTCGGCGATGATCGGCCGTCAAACCGGCGGTTCCAAGCAGCCTCAGCCGTCCCGACGGGACTGGATCCTCTCGGCCCACGAACTGGTGATTCCCGGGTCGGTGGGGGTGATCGCCGGGGTCGCCTCCGGGCTTCAGCCTTCGGACGGCCCGGAGGATGCGTCTCCGGGCGCGGCCGGCGCCGACGCCGACACCGGGGGCCGCTGATCTCCGCCCCGGCCGGCGCGGGCCCCCGCCGACATTCCGCCCGCAGCAGGCTTGATTGGCTTCGCCGGCGCACCTAGAAACGCCCTGCGGCATCGCCCGCGGTAGCGCCCGGGCGGGCATGCAGCGCGGGTGGAAGCCCCGCCTGCCGGCCGGATCGCGACAGGAAGCTACCGCATGACGAGACGAAGCGTGGCCGTGGTGGGCGCGGGGATCTTCGGCGGGACCGACCGCCGGCAGTGGATCCGCGAGCACCCCGACCTGGTGCCGAAATGAAGGGGGGTCGCCGACGGCCATCGGGCCCGCGGCCTGCGTGGGGAGGCATCCTGCGCGGGCGGCGTCACGGCCCGGCGGGATGCGGGCCGCTGTAATCGAACGTCCAGTCCGGCCCCGTGAACGTGCCGGCCGGAGCCGAGCAGCGATAGACGACGGACCCGTCGAGCAGCAGGATGTTGCCCCAGCCCAGCTCCGTGTCGTTATGCCAGTAGGCGTACTGGAACGGGTCCCAGCCATTGAAGAACACACGGAAGGACCAGTCGGTGGCGTTGATGACCCAGCTCGGATTGGGGATATGCACGAGCTTCCGGCCGTGCAGACCCATGGAGCTGTTGCGGTTGGCGGAGCTGTTGTACCAGTAGCTGGTGCCAGTCCAGTCGAAATGCGTCGGCATTCGGGTCTGGTTGTAGAATCCGGGCAGGGCGCCGTTGTCGGACGGGCAGCGGAAGACCAGCAGGACCTCGTCGGCGTTGGGCGCTTCGGCCTTCCAGCCTACGTAGGCGTTGATCATGCGGAAGCGGTCGTTGGGATCGATCCACCCATGCCCCCACCCGCAGGCGGTGCCGTTCTTTCCTCCCCAGCGATTGTAGCTGTCGAAGATATCGTAGGAGGTCGGGAGCATGCCGGCGAAATCGTCGAGGTATGCCGCCGTTGCCGACCCGATGTTGTGCAGGTTGCTCGCACAGACCGCCCTCCGGGCCAATTCGCGGGCTGTCCCCAGGCTCGGTGCGATCATCGTCGCCAGCAGGGCAATGATCGCAATGACGATGAGAAGTTCAACCAGCGTAAAGCCGCGCCCGCGACTCATCGTGACGCCCTCGAAGCCTGACCTTCAGATGTTCCTGTCACCCTTGCCCTTGTGAAGAACATGATAACTCCGGTCAGCACGGGTGTCAATTCGAATTTTCCGAGGTGTTTGTCAGGCCGGAATAGGGCGGACGGCCGGCTGTCAAACCCAAATAGAAATGTCCGGTGTTTGAGCCGAATAGAAATGTCCG
>CAZNSB010000664.1:0-1335 GCA_964575155.1 uncultured Planctomycetaceae bacterium
CCACCAGGAAGATCTACTCGCGGGACCGCAACCTGTGGCACATCAGCCACGAGGGCGCCGACCTGGAGGACCCGGCCAACGAGCCGCGGGACGACCTGTGGGTGATGAGCGTCCCGGTGTCGAAGGCGCCGTCGCGTCCGGCCTACGTGCAGGTCGACTTCCAGCGCGGCGTCCCGGTGGCGGTGGACGGCGTTCGGCTGCCGGGGCACGAGCTGGTCGCCCGGCTGAACGCCCTGGGCGGCAAGCACGCAGTGGGTCAGACGCAGCTCGTGGAGAACCGGCTGGTGGGCATCAAGAGCCGGGGGGCGTACGAGACCCCCGGCGGGACCATCCTTCACGCGGCCCACCGGGCGCTGGAGAGCGTCACCCTCGACCGCGACACCCTCCACTACAAGCAGCAGGTCGCCCTGAAGTACGCCGAGATGGTCTACTACGGGCAGTGGTTCCACCCGCTGCGTGAGGCCCTGGACGCCTTCGTGGCGGCGACGCAGGGCAACGTCACCGGGTCGGTGCGGGTGAAGCTCCTCAAGGGCCAGGCCACCGTCGCGGGCGTGGAAAGCCCCAAGAGCCTCTACTCGACGAGCCTGGCCAGCTTCACGATGGGCGCCGACTACACCCCCTCCGACGCGGACGGGTTCATCCGCCTGTTCGGGCTCCAGATGCGCGGGCGCGGAAAGGCGTAGCAGGGATGCAGGGGATAACAGACTGACAGGAACAAGCGCCGAACGGCAAGCCGCGCGGCTTGCCGTTCGGCACTTGCGTTTGCCGGACTGCTCGGAACGACGCGCGGGGGCCCAGGTGAGCCACGAGGTTGGCTATCTCGTTACCATCCCCTGCATCCCTGCATCCCTGCTACGCCGGCGGGGGCACGCCGATGTCGGCGACGATCACCCTGCCGGTGTACTCGGCGGCGCCGGGGGCGTCGAAGCCGGTCTTCCGGGCCGCGAACGTCACCGTCAGGGCCGCCCGGACGGTCGGGGCGGGGGCCTGCCCGGTGTTGCAGTCCAGCCCGGTGGGGATGTCCACGGCGACGACGGGCTTGCCGGCGGCGTTGATCTGCTCCACGGCGGCGGCGGCGTGGCCCCGCAGCGCCCCCTTGATGCCCGTCCCGCCGAGGGCGTCCACGACCAGGTCGAACTCCCCCAGCTCCTCCGCCAGCGCCGCCAGCGCCTCGCCCCGCCGCGGGCGGACCTCCACGCCCAGGTGCGGGAGGACGGCGAAGTTCACGGCGGCGTCGGGGGTCAACTTGGCCGGGTCGGCCACCAGGAAGACCACCGGCCGGGCCCCCCGCACGCAGAGGTGGCGGGCGATGACGAAGCCGTCGCCGCCGTTGTT
>CAZNSB010000664.1:1345-2954 GCA_964575155.1 uncultured Planctomycetaceae bacterium
CCCAGGAAGGCCTCGATGGCGTCGGCGGCGTTGCGCCCGGCGTTCTCCATCAGCACCACGCCGGGTACCCCCCACCCCTCGATCGCCAGCCGATCAAACTCGCGGATCTGCCGGCGGGAAAGTGATCCGGGCGTCTTTTCCATTTCGCCGGCCGCTATTCCAGAAGGCCGTCCATCACGGCCTGGAACTCTTTCCTGGCCTTGTTGGCGCCGACCATCTTCTTGACGACCTGCCCGCCCTTGAACATCAGCAGCGCGGGGATGGACATGATCCGGAAGTTCACCGTGGTCTGGCGGTTGTCGTCCACGTTGAGCCTTCCGACCTTGAACCGTCCGTCGTACTCCTCCGCGAGCTGCTCCACGATGGGCGCGATCATGTGACAGGGCATGCACCACTCCGCCCAGAAATCCACGAGCACCGGCACGGGGGATTGCAGCACCTCGGCTTCGAAATTCGCGTCCGTGAACTCCATCACCTTGTCTGAACCCATTCATCGGCTCCTTCAGTCTTGAGCAGGATCGTCCTGCCGCTAATCATAGGCGCCGGGGAACGACGTGTCAACGAAACGCAAAGCAGCGCCCCGGGCGGGGCCGATCGGAATTGTGTCATGGCCGTCTCGGCCATGCGTTGCGGGTCCGTCCCGGCCGCACATTCCGCATGATCCGCACGGCCGAGACCTGCCCGCTGGCAGGCGGGCGGCCGTGCTGCCAAGACCGGCGCCGCGACGGGGCGCCGTCGCGTCCCCGCGCGCCGCCGGCGCGAATGTGAGCCTCCGGAATCGGCGCATCACCTGATTTGCACGCGACCGATCCGTGCTGTAGACTGCAAGAGCACTGAGCGCGCGACTTAGCGCGGCCCCCGAGGCCTCTGGGGCACCCGAGCCCTTCTGACTGAATTCCTAGCTAAATCTGCCCCCCGGGCTTGCCGATACACCGCAAGCCTCAGGAGGACCGGACAGGCTCTGCTCGGAGGGTGCATTCAGGAGGCGAGTGATGAACGAGAGGATTCCTTCCTTTGAGACGTTGGAGGGCCGCGTGTTGCTCAGCAGCACGCCTCTTTTGAGCGATCCCTTTGCGGCGGCCATGGCCACGTCGGCCAACCCGGTCCGCGGCCTGGCCCTCGGCAAGGCCCCCGGCAAGCCGGCCAAGCCGGACAACCCAGCCAAGGGAGGCGGCGCCGCCGACATCGGCGACACCTTCGCCACGGCCGGGGCCCTGCTGCTGGACAGCCTCGGCGCCGGTTCCCTGTCCAGCTCGATCAGCCCTGCCGGGGACGTCGATGTCCTTTCCATCGTCGCCACCCAGACCGGGCAGATGCAGGTCGATCTGAACCCGGTCGTGAACAAGAAGAACCAGGTCAGCGGGGACCTGTCGGCCTATGACGCGGCGACCGTCCTGCTGGCCCTGGACGCCGACCCAGCCGACGTTCAGGCAAGCCTGAGCTTCGACGTGGTCAGCGGGCAGACCTACTACGTCAAGGTGGCGAGCCTGGACGGCCTGACGGGCAAGTACGGCATCGCCGTCGCCACAACGGTGGCGCCCGATCCCGACCCGCCGCCGCCGCCCGACCCCGATCCCCCCCCGCCCCCCCCCGATCCCGATCCGCCCCC
>CAZNSB010000665.1:0-2950 GCA_964575155.1 uncultured Planctomycetaceae bacterium
CCCCCGGCCAGGCCCGAGGCCTCCACGATGGCCTCGAAGTGCTCGTGGTCGCCGTGGGCCTGGCGGTAGAGCTGGCAGGCCTCGCTGCGGAGCTCCTCGCTGTCGGGGACGGCGGCGAGGACGGCGCGGGCGGCCTGGAGGGCCTCGGCGGCCGGCCGGCGCTCCGCGCCGTCCGCGACGAACATCCACCCCAGCGTCTCGGCCGTCTCGGCCCGCCCGGCGGCGACGAGGGCCGCCAGCACCTCGGCCAGCTCGGCGGGGGGGAGATTCTCCTCAACGGCCCGGGCCCAGGCGGCGTCCAGCTCGTCCCACGCCTCGGCGGCGATCAGTTCCTTCATGTCGTCGGCATTCATCCGTCGCTCTCGTGCCGGGGCGACCCCCGCAGCCGCCGCCAGACCCTCACCCGCCCGGCGGGGCCTTCTTCCGGACGCAGAAGATGCTCGTGAAGTAATGCGTCCCGGTGATCGGGCAGCGGGCGGCGCCCAGGCCGATCTCCTCGTAGCGGTCGTTCAGGATCGTCTGCCGGTGCTCGGGCGAGCCCATCCAGCTCTTGACCGCCTGACCGGGCGGGTCGGCGTAGCCGCGGTTCCTGGCCACGTTCTCGCCCACCCGCTGGTAGTTCACGCTGCTCCGGGCCGCACGCTCCGGGAGGGTCGCCCCGTCGTCGGCGAGGTGGCCGAGGCGCCCGCGGCGCATCATTTCCCGGCTGTGGCGGCGGGCCATCGCCACCAGGTCGGCCCGGAGGCGAAGCGCCGCGAGCCCGTGCCTGGCGCGCTGGCGGTTCAGCCCGCGAAACAAGAGCGTCTCTGCCCGGGTGAGCGTGGGGGTCGGCTGGTGGGGTCGAGCCCTCGGCTTCGCCGCCGGGATGGCAGCCGCCGTCCCGGCCGGCGGCGTCGGGCCCGCGCAGCCGACGGCCAGGACCCAGACCCCCAGCCACACGCAACCGCCCGCAATCCGCCGCATGCACCTCGCTCCCGTCACGCCCGGCAAATGCAATCGCCGGATCATGGATTATAGTGCATCCCTCCGCGCCCGCAATGGCCCGGGCGGTCAGCGGTTCATCCTCCAGAGGGCCAAGTTCAGCCCCGCCGCGAAGCTGACCCACCCCCAGTACGGCAGCAGCAGCGCCCCCGCCGCCGGCCGGAGGCGCCAGAACGCCGCCACCGTCGCCGCGACGGCCAGCCAAAGGGCCACGATCTCGGCAAAGGCCGCCCCCGGGCTCTGGAGCCAGAAGAACACCCCCGTCCAGGCGGCGTTGAGGGCGAGCTGGACGGCAAAGAGCACCAGAGCCAACGTCTTCGCCCCACCCGGGCGGCCGCCAACCCAGACCAGCCACGCCGAGACCGCCATGCTCGCGTACAGCACCGTCCACACGGGCCCGAAGACCCAGTCGGGCGGGCGCCACGCCGGCTTCGCCAGCCGGTCGTACCACGCCGGCGAGGACGCACGCATGAACGCACCGCCCACGCCCGCAGCGGCAAGGCACGCGGCGGCGCAGACCGCCAGGCCGATCAGCTTCTTCCCGTTGCCCATGGCGTCGTACCCTGTGAGCGCCTCAAGTGAATTATAGGCAGAGACCGACCCGGCGGGGCGGCAGGGCCTCCGCCGCTTTTCCGGCCTCGGCGAGGGAGATCGAATGCCCGAGGGAGAAGCGGGTTCAGTAGCGTACTCGCCCGATCTTCAGCTTGGTCTGGCGGGCGACGTTGACCATGAGGACGGCGGCGGCGATGGAGTTGAGCTTGGCCTCGGCGGTGTCTGCCCGGCTGGTGAGGACGACGGGGGCGCGGGCCCCCACCAGCAGCCCGATCAGCCGGTGCTGCCCGAAATAGACCAGCGACTTGGCCAGGATGTTGCCGGCCTCGATGTCGGGGACGAGCAGGATGTCGGCCTGCCCGGCGACGGGGCCGGTGATCTTCTTGTGCTCGGCGGCGGCGACCGAGACGGCGTTGTCCAGCGCGAACGGGCCGTCCACGATCCCGCCGGGAACGTACTGCCGCCGGTCCGCCATCGTCCCCAACGCCGCCGCCTCCAGCGTCGCCGGCATCTTCGGGTTCACCAGCTCCACCGCCGCCAGCACCGCCACCTTCGCCTCCGCCACCCCGAAGAGGTTCGCCAGGTACACCGCGTTCAGCAGGATCGCCGCCTTCTGCTCCAGGTCCGGCGCGATGTTCATGGCCGCGTCCGTGATGAAGACCAGCTTGTCCCACGGGCGGACCTCCGCCACGAACACGTGGCTCATGATCGACCCGCTGCGCAGCCCGTACTCCTTGCTCAGCACGCCCCGCAGGAAGTCGTCGCTGTGGACGTACCCCTTCATGAGGATGTCGGCCTCGCCGGCAGACACCAGCCGGGTCGCCGCCGCCACCGCCCTGATGGAGTCCGCCTCGTGGACGATCTTCGTCCCGGCCAGGTCGGCCCCGGCGGTTTCGGCGGCTCGGCGGATCGCCGGCTCGTCGCCGACGAGGAAGGCCTCGGCGATGTTCCGGTCCCTGGCCTGGGCGACGGCGGCAACAACGGTGGGGTCCTGGGCGACGGCCACCGCCACCTTCCGCAGCGGGCGCGTCGCCACCATCTCCAGCAGCTCGTCAAAGTTCTTCATCTCGTTCTCCCGGCCGCCGGCAGGGCCAGCGCATCGCCATCGACGACGGCTGAGCCCGCCCGGCGCCGGCTCAGTCCAGGACGCGGATGTTCCGGGCCTGGCAGATCTCCTTGAGCCGCTTCGGCCAGACCGACACAGTGACCTCGCCGAGGTGTGCCTTCCTCAACAGCAGCATCTGGGTGCGGGACTGCCCGATGCCCCCGCCGATGCTGAGAGGGATCTCGTTGTTGAGGATCGCCCGGTGGTACGGGAGCTTCAGGAAGTCGAGCTGCCCGGAGATGTCCAACTGCTCCTTCAGGCTCTCGGCGTTGACCCGGATGCCCATCGAGGTCAGCTCGTGGCGGCGCTTCG
>CAZNSB010000666.1:0-2950 GCA_964575155.1 uncultured Planctomycetaceae bacterium
CGTCACGATCCCGCGGGTGCACGCGACGCTGAAGTTCCCCGCCGACATCATGCTGGTGGCGGCGATGAACCCCTGCCCGTGCGGGTACTTCACGCACCCCCGGCGGGAGTGCAAGTGCACGCCGAACATGATCGAGCGTTACCTGTCTCGGATTTCCGGCCCGCTGATCGACCGGATCGACATCCACATCGAGGTTCCGCCGGTGCCGTGGCGTCAGCTCCGGGCGGAGGGCAAGGCCGCCGGCGGGCTGGACTCGGCGACCATGCGCCAGCACGCCGTGGCCGCCCGCACGGTCGAGCGCGCCCGCTTCGGCGAGTCGTCGCTGACGACGAACGCAACGATGACGAGCCGGCAGATCCGCAAGTTCTGCCGGCTCGACGACGCCAGCGAGATGCTCCTGAAGCAGGCCATGACCGAGCTGGGCCTGTCGGCCCGCGCCCACGACAAGGTCCTCCGCATCGCCCGCACCATCGCCGACATCGAGGGCGAAGAGAACGTCCAGAGTCACCACCTCGCCGAGGCGATCCAGTACCGCCGCTTGGATAGACGGCTGTAGGAAGCCGGGAACGGCGCTCGTACGGGCACGGGGGTTGATTGTGCCCGTGGGGAGGAGGGGGTACAATCATCCAGAGGAGCCGGGCGCGAAAGCGCCTCGGTTTGGTGTTATCCGCATGGGTCCATGTGTAGTCCGGGAAGGGCAACGCTTCATTTCGGGCGTGGCCGGGGATAGGGAGTCGAGGCGATGGGCAAGACTGCGGCGATTCTGCTGCCGGTGGTGCTGGCGGCGTCGGCGGTGATGGTGGCCCTTGAGCCCGGGGAAAAGGCCGTGGGGCCTGAGTTCAAGGCCGAGGCCTACACGCTGGCCTGGGGCAAGCTGAAGACGGCCGCCGAGGTCAACTTCGGCAAGCCCAAGAAGAGCAGCTACAGCATCGAGCTGGAGGGCACGGTGGCTGCGCCCGATGACGTCGACGCCGTGGGGGTGACGACTCAGCTCGAGGTCAGGTTGGCCGTCGACGGGCAGGGCAAGCAGATGAAGAAGGCGACCTCCGCCCGGCGCAGCGGGCGGGACCGGTCGGGCGCCTACAGCGCCTTTCACGGCGGGATCGGGCAGGTGAAGGTGCCCAAGACGCGTTTGGTCGGCGACGCGACGAAGATCCGGAAGATGACGGTCGCCGCCAGCGTGGTGGTGGCGAAGAAGCGAGCGACGGCGAAGCTGCCGGCCGTGGTCATGGAGGACTTCGCGGCCCTGGGTCACGGCGTGTCGGTGCGGATCACGGCGCTGCGGATGAGCGCGTCGCGCGAGCTGACGGTCAACGGCAGCTACAAGCGGATCAACAGCGGCACGCAGATGCCGTTCATCGAGGCCATCTACGCCCTGGGCCCGGACGGGGAGGAGCTGGGGGGCGGGCGGTGGACCTATGGCGGGCCCTTCGGGAAGACGGGCGCCCTGACGTACCGGTTCAAGCTCCCCAAGGGCGTGACGCACCAGACGCTCAAGTTCCGCATCGTCACCGAGAGCGAGACCAGGCGGCTGGCCTTCGAGCTGACGGACATCTTCTCGCGGTGAGCCCTCTGACGCCGGGGCGGTGCTGCAACCGGGAGGACGCAATGGACTACAGCTACCAGGACATCTCGAAGATGATCGATCACTCGCTGCTGAACCCGGCGCTGACGGACGAGGCGCTGGAGACGGGCTGCCGGCTGGCGGCGGCGTATGACGTCGCCACCGTGTGCATCATGCCGTACTACCTCAAGCGGTGCGCGGAAATCCTCGTCGGCAGCGGCGTCAAGGCGAGCACGACGATCGGCTTTCCCCACGGGGGGCACGCGCCGGCGGTCAAGCTGGCCGAGGCCAACCAGGCCATCGCCGACGGCGGCGAGGAGCTGGACATGGTCGTCAACGTCAGCAAGGTCCTCAGCGAGGACTGGGCCTACGTGCGGGCGGACCTGGCGGGCGTCCTCGGCGCCGCCCACGCGGCGGGGCGAAAGGTGAAGGTCATCTTCGAGAACTGCTACCTCGAGGACCGGCACAAGGTCCGGCTGTGCGAGATGTGCGGGCAGTTGGGGGCGGACTGGGTGAAGACGTCGACCGGGTACGGCAGCGGGGGGGCGACGATGGAAGACCTGAAGCTGATGCGGGCCCACGCCCCCGCCCACGTGCAGGTCAAGGCCGCCGGCGGCGTCCGCGACCTCGACAGACTGCTGGCCGTCCGCGCCCTCGGCGTCACCCGCGTGGGGGCAAGCCGGACCAAGGACATCCTCGACGAGTGCAGACGCCGGCTCTCGCCGGCCGGGTGAAACCTCCCCGTTTGCGGCGCGGCCGCTGCCGAGGGCCTCGGCGGCGGGGGGCTCGCCGGATGGGCGCAAAAGGCTACCGCTGGCAGGGGGGCTGTGAGATAATGGATGGCATGGTGGATCGTTCCGGCAAGGTGCCGCACGCGGGCGGACAGCGCCTCTGCCGACGACGCGCGGGGCAGGTCGGACTTGGGCGCTGGGCCCGGTGGGCTGCTCTGATCCTGCTGGGGTTGGGGGCGGCGGCCGGGCCGGCGCGGGGGCAGGACGCCGGCGGCGAATGGGACTACAGGGCGGTCGAGAGGGCGATCCGGCGGGCGGTGGACTCTCTGTGGAGCCAATGGAGCGAGGGGCACTGGCGCGAGCGAGGCCGGCCTGGGGTGAAGACGGGCTCGGGGCACTCAGCCAACTACGGCGGGGTGACGGCGCTGTGCGCGTACGCGCTGCTGACGGCGGGGGAGAGCCCGCAAGAGGCGCGGATGAAGCAGACGCTGAAGTGGCTGGGGGAGGTGCAGATGCACGGCACGTACGCGCGGGCGATGCGTGCGAACGTGTGGGCGGCGCTGGGGCGGGACAGCAAGTACCGAAAGAACCTCCAGGCGGACGTGAAGTGGCTGACGTACTCCGTGGACGGGCGGGGGGCCTACAACTACTATCC
>CAZNSB010000667.1:0-2932 GCA_964575155.1 uncultured Planctomycetaceae bacterium
GGTGTACCTGGTGGGGGTCCGGGTGCAGGGGGACGAGGCGGCGGGAGAGATCGCCGAGGCGATCGGGCTGCTGGACTCGGCGGCGGACCGGCTCCAGATCGACACGCTGATCGTCGCCCGCGGCGGCGGCAGCCTGGCGGATTTGTGGGCGTTCAACGAGGAGGCGGTGGCCAGGGCCATCTTCGCGGCCCGCACGCCGATCATCTCCGGCGTGGGGCACGAGGTGGACTTCACCATTGCCGATTTCGTGGCCGACCTTCGCGCCGCCACGCCGACGGCGGCGGCCGAGCTGGCCGTCCCCGACGCCGGGGAGCTTCGCCGGCACTGCGCGGCGCTGGGCCGTCGGCTCAGTCGGCGGGCGGGGGAGCTGCTGGCCTCGGCCGGCAAGGCGCTGCTGGCGATTCAGCGGAGCGTGGTCTTCCGCGATCCGACCGCGGGGGTGCGTTCGGCCCGGCAGGAGCTGGACGAGCTGACCTCGGGGATGCGGGCCGGGCTGGAGGCCTGCCGCCGCGGCGGGGAGCAGCGGCTGCACCAGGCCGAGCGGACACTCGGCGAACATCACCCCCGGCGGGCGCTGGAACGGGCGTGGGCGGGGCTGGGGCAGCGCGGCCGGAACTTGGCGTGGGCCTTGGGGCGGCGGGCGAAGCAGGCGGCCGACGCGGTGGGGGCGCGGGCGGCCCGGCTGGCGGGGGGGCACCCGCGGCACCGGGTGGCGCTGGCGGGGCTGCGGGTGGAGGCGCTGAAGCGGCAGCTTGAGGCGATGAGCTACAAGGCCCCGCTGAGGCGGGGCTATTCCGTCACGCGCCTCAAGGGCGGGGCCATCCTCCGCCACCTTGCCGCCGCCGCCGCCGGAGACGTGCTGGAAACCGAACTGGTCGACGGAAAGATCGAGTCGCAGGTCGCCGGCCCCCGGCCGAAAAGGAAACGAACTCAGGCGACGGACGAGACGCCGACGCTGTTCGGCGACGTCCAGGCCAAGCAGTAGTGACATCGGCGTGCCACGCTCAAGCCGAAGGCTTGGGCGTGCGGGCGTGGAAACCCGGCGCGGTCGTCACGCCCAAGCCTGGCTTGACGGTGGCGCCGCCTAAGAAGCAAGGGACGGTCATGGGCAAGCAGAAGACGACGTTCGAGCAGGCGCTGGGGAAGCTGGAGAGAATCGTCGAGCAGATCGAGTCGGGCCGGATCGGCCTGGAGGAGTCCATTGCCCGGTACGAAGAGGGCATCAGGCTGATCAAGCAGTGCCGGGCGATCCTGGACGCGGCGGAGAAGAAGATCCAGCTCCTCAGTAAGGCCGAGGGGGGCGAGCTGGCCGAGGCGGGCGAGCTGGAAGAGCCCGAGGAATAAACGGCATGGTCGCTTCGGGCATGCTCGCTTCAGCGAGCATGTCTGGGGCAGTGGGAGAGGTCCCCGGGGACACAGGAGCATCTCGCATGAATTACCGCGACCTGACCGCAGAGGACGAGGAGCTTGTTGCAGCGGCCTTCGAGGCGATCCGGCGGAACTACTGGGAGGACCACCACGGCGTGGGCGCGGCGGTTCGGGCCGGCTCGGGCAAGGTGTATACCGGCGTGCACCTGGAGAGCCCCGGCGTCGACGTGTGTGCCGAGTGGTCGGCGATGGGGGCGGCGGCGACGGCGGGGGAGCGCGAGTTCGCCTGCATCGCGGCGGCCGGGCGCGATGAGGTCATGAGCCCCTGCGGCGTCTGCCGGGAGCTGCTGTACTACTACGGGCCTGACATGGACGTGATCGTGCCCCACGAAGGCCGCCCCCGAAAGGTCAAGATCGCCGAGCTGCTGCCGATCCCCTACGAAGACCACCGCCCGCCGGAGGGGAGGTAGCGCCGGGGGGGCCTTCCCCGCCGGCGCGGTACGGTGGCGGGCTGACGCGGTTGAAGGAACATGGGCCTGCCGGTGCGGCGAGGCGTTCTGCGGCAGTTCCCGTTGGGCAAACGGAGCCAGTGCATACGGGTCCTGCCGGCGCAGCAGGGCGCCGGAGGCGCGAGGATTCGTCAAACGCGATTGAGGAAAGGGCTGAGACCATGAAACGAATCGCAGGCGTTGTCATGTTGACGGCTCTGCTGGCGGCGCTGCCGGCGCGGGCGGAGCCGGCCCTGGCCGTGACCGGCGTCCAGGCCACCCACCGGGCCGGGCAGACGATGATCGTCTTCACCGAGCCGAAGCTGGAAGAGTTCCCGGAGCTCAAGACGGAGGCGGAGGTGGCCGCGTTCCGGGCGGAATTCCTCAAGAAGCACCCGGGCGTGAGCTTCCGCATCCGGCGGTCGGGGGAGCCGATCACGGCCGAGAACGTCGGCGAGGCGGAGCTGGTCGGGGAGTGCGGGCCCTTCAGTTGCTGGAACAGAAGCTACCGCCAGGCCCGGGGCAAGAGCAAGGGCGCCCCCATCCGCTACCGTGTGGTTGACGGCGGGGATCCGGTGGCGTGGGGGACGGGCATCTACGCCCACAACCCGTCCAAGGCGGGCAAGGCCTACTACGCGGTGACGGTGGCCGTGAAGGGGAAGGAGGAGCTGAGCCAGCCGGCGACGGCCGGGCCCGTCGAGGAGACCGTCGGCCTCGGCGAGCCGATCCTCCAGTGGATCGAGAAGCCCGACCCCAAGAAGGGCTGGCACTATCGTCGGGGCAAGCTGGTCCGGCTGATCTACACTCGGTGGGAGTCTCCCGCCGGGGCCAAGCCGCACTCGAACCGGCCCAACAACCCGATTGACTACCTGGTGGTCGTCCCTCTGGAGCCCCGGCCGAAGGGGCAGATTCGCTCGCCGCAGTACAGCGCCTTCCGCGTCGAGCCGGCGCCGGTGGGGCTGCACCTGCACTGCTGGGGCGGGAGCCTCAACGGCGGGTACGGCTGGTGGTACAACGCGCACCGGGGTGCGGTGCTGATCGCCTCCAACCAGGTCCCCTACGACTGGTGGACGGGG
>CAZNSB010000668.1:0-2925 GCA_964575155.1 uncultured Planctomycetaceae bacterium
GGCGGGGGTGGGGGAGGCGCGGGAGCTGGCCCCGTCGACGGGGGCCAGGGCGGCGCCGATGGCCGAGGTGATGTGATCGTGCCCCGGGAACCCGTCGGTGACCACCGGGCCGAGCACGTAGAACGGCGCCCCGCCGCAGACGTCGGCCTGGCGCGTCATGTTCATCTCGATCTGGTCGATGGGGATGTGCCCGGGGCCCTCGACCATGCACTGGACCCCGGCGTCGCGGGCCCGCCGGACCAGCTCGCCCAGCGTGGCCAGCTCGGCGAACTGCGCGTCGTCGGAGGCGTCGGCTAGGCACCCCGGCCGGAGGCCGTCCCCGAGGGAGTACGTCACGTCGTGCTGGCGGCAAATGGCGGAGATCTCGTCGAACATCTCGTACAGCGGGTTCTGGCGGCGGTGGCAGGTCATCCACTTCGCCAGCAGGGACCCGCCTCGGGAGACGATGGGCATCTTCCGCGTCTTCGTCAGCGGCAGGTGCTCGCGGAGGATGCCGGCGTGGAGGGTGAAGAAGTCCACGCCCTGCTCGGCGTGGGCGGCGATGGTGTCCAGCATCTCCCGGCAGGTGAGCTCCTCGACGGGCCTTTCGGCGATCATGGAGTAGATGGGCACGGTGCCGACGGGGACGGCGGCGTGGGCGATCAGGCAGGTCCGGATCTCGTCCAGGTCCCCGCCCGTCGAGAGGTCCATGACGGCGTCGGCGCCGTAGCGGAGGGCCCACTGGAGCTTGGTCAGCTCGACGGCCTTGTCGGAGCGGACGGGGGAGGCGCCGAGGTTGGCGTTGACCTTGGTGGCGACGGCCCGGCCGATGGCGACCGGGTCGAGCTTCACGCCCGTTTCGCCGGCCCCGGCCAGGTGGACCCGATTGGCCGGGATGACCAGCCGGCCGGCGGCCAGCTCGTCGCGGATCGTCTCCGGCGCGAGCCGTTCGCGCTCGCCCGCCCGCCGCATCTCGGGCGTGATCGTGCCGGCCTTCGCCTGCTCGTATTGCGTGCTCACGGTTTCGCTCCTCCCGCCGGCCGGCGCAGCAAACCGGCCGCCCCGGTCTGGCGAAGCGGCCGGCCAACGCCCTTTCCAGCGCCGGCTCGCTTCCCTACGCAGCTCGCCCCGATGCCTCGGGCTTCACTGATCAGGTTCAAAGGGTCGATCTCAGTCCCGGCCGGCCGGGACGCCCCTAGCGAACCACGCGCCCATGCTAGCAGTTCCTTTGGTCGGGGGCAAGCGCGAGGAAAGCCGCGACGATCGTGGGGGCTTTTCTGAGGCCGGCGCGGGGCCGCTCAGCCCTCCCCCGCGTCGCCGCCGTCGCCCCGGATGGCGTCGCGGAGACGGGCGGCCTCTTCGTAGCGCTCTTCCTGGACGGCCTTGGCCAGGTCGCGCTGGAGCTGCTTGAGCGGGTCGACGGGGATCTTCGCCTCGATGTCCTTCAGCAGCGCCTTCAGCGTCGCCACCTCCGATGAGCTGCCGTACAGCTCCTCCTGCCCGAACCGGCCGAAGAACCGGCGAATCTGCTTGAGGGCCTCCCGGACGGCGTCGCGGGCGGCGCGGGGGCGGCTGTCGCGCAGGGACAGGTGCGCCCGCGCGCGGGCGTTCATCATCACGATGTAAGGGCGGTACTGCTCCATCAGGTAGCGGTCCGGCTCCTCCCTGGCGTACTTCGCGCAGAAGTCCAGGACCGCCAGGTTCCTCGCCGTGTCCCGCTTCACCGCCTCGTACTCCTCCAGCACGAACTCGCTGAGGTACCGGTAGTAGTACTGGATGGCCTCGGAGCGGAGCAGGTCGCAGTGCTTCTCATCCACGGAGAACCCCTCCTCCGTGTCGTGGGTGCGGCGGTGGCGGGCCAGCAGCTTCTGGAAGTACGCCAGGAGCGACTCGCACCCGTGGGGCCTCCGGCCGTCGGGTCGGCCCTCGGCCGCCATCTGGAGCAGCCCCAGGTCCAGCCGGAGCTGGATCTTGGTGCGCCCGTCGTTTCCGCGGATCTTGCGGACGGAGATTTCTCCCGGCTTGTGGGGCCAGCCTTCCAGGATGGGGCCGATGTCTTTGCTCACGTGTTGCACCCGTTGCCGGGCAGGGGCTGGGGCACGGAATCACGGGTCCGGCGGGAACCTCACCCGGTGGTAGTCGACCTCCAGGACGGGCTTGTCGCCGACAAGCACGTGCCGCCCGATCTTCATCACCGCCAGCCGGGCCGGAAACGCCATCCCGTTCGGCGACATGCGGTACGTATAGAGGGTGACGGTCCCCTCCTCGCCGGGGGCGTCGCCCCCGGCCGTCGCCAGCCTCAGCAGGTACGTCCGCGCGTCGAAGTAGTAGGCCACGACGCCCGTTCGCCCTGACCGGACGGGCACGCGGACCAGGTCCATCGAGGCCAGCCGGACCCGCTCGGGCGCGCCGGGCTGTTCGGCTTCGGCGCCGTCGCCGCAGAAGTTCAGGGGTCCTTGCACGCGGTGCAGCGTCGTCTCCAGGGCCTTCACCAGCCGGGAACGCGCCTCGCCCGACATCGCCGCGCCCGATTGGAAGCGCGTCGGGGCGTGCTGCGAGACGGTGGCGGTCCACCGGCCGGCGGGAAGGTCGGCCGAGGCCGTCAACGTCCCGGCGGGCAGGTCGAAGACGTGCCGGTGCTCGTTGATCATTGCCCGGCCGGCGTCGTCGTAGAGGGTCACGACGGCGGTGGCGTGGATGGGGCCGACGCGGGACCACCGCTTCAGCCCGCCCATGGCCTCGATGCACGGGCCGACGACCTTCCCGGCCTGGCCCAGCGGGGCGCCCGGGGGGGGCTTTGTCGCACAGCCGCCCCACGCCAGCAGGCATCCGACCGTCGCCCAGCAGGTCCACTTCATTCCAAACGCTCCCGCCCCGCAGATAACATCCCCGACAGGATTCGAACCTGTAACCTTCGGCTCCGGAGGCCGACGCTCTATCCAATTG
>CAZNSB010000669.1:0-2920 GCA_964575155.1 uncultured Planctomycetaceae bacterium
GTACTACGTCGGCACGCTCATGCGCAAGGCGAAGTTCGCCGAGCAGCAGGCGGGCGGCCCGGCCGGTCCGAAGGAGGGCGCGTCATGACGCCCGCGCGGTTCCTGGAGACGCGTGGGCCGGTCTGGCAGCGGCTCGGTGCCCTGGTGAGCAAGTGCCGCCGCCGGGGCTCGCGCGCCCTGACCGAGGACGAGCTGCACGAGGTCACCCGGCTGTACGCGGCGGTGGCCGTCGACGTCGCCCGGGCCCGCATGTACGGGCTCGATCCCCGGACGCAGGAGCGCATCAACCAGTTGGCCATCGCCGCCCACGGGCTGCTGTACCGCCGCCCCCACGTCAGGCCGCTGCGCGCCATCTGGCGGTTCTTCCGCCATGACTACCCGCGGCTGTTCCGCCGACTGGGAGTCCACGTCGCCCTGGCGGTCGCCATTTTCGTCGTCGGCACGATCGGGGCCTACGCCAGCGTCCGGGCCCGGCCGAACACCGCCTATCTGTTCGTGCCGCAAGGCCTCGACGTCCACGATCCCTCGCAGGTCACCGGCGAGGACGTGAGCGAGCGCTATCGGCTCATGCCCAAGCCGCCGTTTGCCAGCGCCATTACGGCCAACAACATCAGCGTCGCGTTCAACGCCTTCGCCCTGGGGATCACGGCGGGGCTGGGCACGTGCTACGTCGTCCTGCTGAACTCGATGATGCTCGGGGCGTTCCTGGGCCACTTCGCCAACCACAACCTGGGCTACGAGTGCTGCTCGTTCCTCGTGCCGCACGGGGCCCTGGAAATCTTCGCGATCCTGGTCTCGGGAGGGGCGGGCCTTCGGCTGGGGCTTTCGCTGGCGCTGCCGGGCCGGCTGACGCGGATGGCCTCCCTCCGGGCCGGGGCCCGCGAGGCGGTCCTCCTGGTGCTGGGGCTGATCCCCCTGTTCATCGTCGCCGGGGCCATCGAGGGGTTCGTCACCCCGACCTACCTCCCCGGGGCCGTCAAGATCGCCTTGGGGCTGGGGGTGCTGGGGGCGGCACTGGCGTACCTGCTGTTTGTCGGGCGAGGGCCTTCGCCCGCCCCGGAGGCCCCACCGGCGCAGCCGCACTAGAGCCGCCGGGTGGACTTGATCGCGAGGTAGCGGTTGATCAGCTCGGCGGTCAGCGCCCTGGGATCGACATCGAGGACAGAGACCCCCTGCCGCCGCATCGCGGTCAGGGCTTCGGCGCGGGCGGCGAGCACGTCCAGGGCGACCGCCTTGCTGTAGGGGTCAGAGGTCCCCGCGATGGGGCTTTCGGCGACTGCCCGGACCTCCGGGTTGGCCAGCGTAACCGCCAGCGGAAGATGGCGGCGTGCGAACCGCGCCAGGTAGGCGAGGATGACGTCACTGGCGTGACGGTCGATGACGTCGGTCATCACGCAGATCAGGCTGCGCTTGCGGTTCTTCAGGCCGAGGAACCGGCAGGCGGCGCCGTAGTCGGCCTCGAGAAGCCTGGGCTCCAGCTCGTACAGCGCCTGCGCCACCCGCTCGATGCTGGGCAGGCGGCGGACGGGGGGCAAGTAGCTTTCTATGCGGTCGCTGAAGGCGATGAGGCTGAACCAGTCCCCCTGCCGCAGGACGACGTAGGCCAGCATGAGGGCGGCGTTGATGAGGTAGTCCAGCCGGCTGATGCCCTGGAACTCGCCGGCGGTGGCCCGTCCGACGTCGATGGCGACCAACACGCTCTGGCGGCGCTCGGGCTGGAAGTTCTTGATGATGAGCTGGGAGCGTTTGGCCGTCGCCTTCCATTCGACGCGGGCGATGTCGTCGCCCACGACGTACTGCCGCAGGCTCTCGAACTCCGCGCCCGGTCCGATCTGCCGCAGCCTCGCCACGCCCTGCTCCCGCGCCAGCCCGCGCCGGACCAGCAGCTCGTACTTGCGAATGCTCACGAGGTTGGGGAACACGTGCAGATCGGCGGGCATGTCGAGGCGGAACTGGCGGTAGAACAGTCCCATGGCCGGGAGGACGCGCACGTCGATGCTCGACAGCCGGCGCCGTCCCCGCCGCCGCGCCACCAGCCGGTACTCCAGGCTCCTGCGCTGTCCGGGCTTGAAGCGGCCCTCGCACTCGGCGGGCTCGGCGTCGACGCCTTCGGGCAGCTCCTCGGCCAGGCGGACGCGGACCGTTCGCCGGCTGAGGTTGTGGACCTCCAGCGCGACGCGGGTGGGCACCGACAGCGAGACCCGCGCCGGCAGCACGCGCGTCACCCTGATGCGACCCCGGCGCGTCAGCAGCACCGCGTCCCCGGCCGCGTACGCCGACAGGACGAGCAGGTAGATCACCCCCGCCGCCGTCATCGGCGGGAACAGCGCCCCGGCCAGGAACATCGGCGCGGCGGCCAGGAACATGACGATCAAGCGACCGGAAGGCAGCATGGGTCTATCGGGGCACCTCGATGGCCGTCAGGAGATCGCGGATGAAGTCGTCGCTGGTGCGTCCCTCGACCTCCAGCTCCGGCTGGAGGATGATGCGGTGGCGGAGCGCCGCCGGGGCCATGGCCTTGACGTCGTCGGGCGTGACGAACTCGCGTCCGGCGATGACGGCGGCGGCCTTGGCCGCCGCCATCAGCATCACCGCGGCGCGGGGGCTGGCCCCCAGGGAGACCTGCGGCACGCCCCGCGTGGCGCGGACGATCTGCGAGATGTACCTGCGCACGGGCTCGGCGACGTGCAGGGCGAGCACCGTCTTGCGAAGCTGGTGCAGCACGGCGACGTCAAGCATGGGCTGAAGGGACGCCGTGGACAGGTCGGCGGCGTCGAAGCCGGCCTGAACGATGTCCAGGATCTTCGCCTCCAGGTCCTCGCGCGGATAGTCGACGGTGATCTTGAGCATGAACCGGTCCACCTCGGCCTCGGGCAGGGGATAGGTGCCCTCGAACTCCACGGGGTTCTGCGTGGCAAAG
>CAZNSB010000670.1:0-2914 GCA_964575155.1 uncultured Planctomycetaceae bacterium
GACGTGTACTACGGGCCTGTCACGATCCAGGTGGAAGGTGGCGACGACTCGCTAGCGAAAGTGGAAAGGCTGCTGAGATGAGGCTATTGAGTCTTCGGGCGGCGGAAGATGAGCACGTGGCGCCGGCCAAAGAAGCCAAAGAAGCCGCCGCTCGTCTCCTGATAGGCCGTGACGATCTCCCAGCCGTCATCGGCTCTCTTAGTGATCTCAGTCCTGACGCCCTTCATCCCATTGGCACCCATGACATGATACTCGTACACAGCAAGCCTCCTTTCCGGCGGGCCACCATGATAACACGGCTGTCAAGAGGTATCCAGCATGGCCTACTATGACCTGGCGGTAGTCTCCTGGGACGGTCACAGCCTACAGACGGCGGACTACGAGGCCTACTTCGAGGCCAAGGACGACGTGCTCAGCACGTATCCAGTCCGGCCCGTCGACATCGCCCGCGCCTTCAAGCACCCCAAGCACGTCGGTGAGCAGCCATCGGGCAAGGTGTTCCCCGTCCACATCACACTCAAGGACAGCGACCAGGCCAAGCTCAACACGCTCAAGTATTGGTTCCGAGCGGGCCAGGGAGAGAAGTACCTCCGCTGCACCGATGGCGACGGCAACACCGTGCGCCTCTCCTGCGCGTCTCTGGGGCTCCTGGAGACCCCCGGCAACCCCGTTGAGTTCGTCGCCCGCCTGTACGCGCCGGAGCCCATCTGGGAGGAGGACACGGAGCAGAGCGATACGCAGTCCGGCATCAACACCAGCCCGGAGGACTGGAGCATCACGGGCGTCAAGGGCTCTGAGAAGACCTATCCGACTATCGAGTTCACGCCCACGGCCAGCAAGGACCATGATGACTGCTACAAGCGGCGCATCCAACTAATCATAGCCAACAAGGTGCCACGGCCGCTGACGAGCACGGATGGCAGGCCCTACCCCATCGACGTTGTAGATGACGGCCTGGCGGCGGACGACCTGATCACGGCGAGCCAGCTTCAGGCTGACGCCGATGACCTGCGCCTCTTCCTCGACGGCAAGAACCTGAAGGACCTCCGGGGCGAGGACATCTGGCAGCAGGACAAGACGAGCCACACGGCCCAGGTCTGGGCCAACGGCTCATGGAAACCCCGCCGGACGGCTACCCTCGATGGCGTCATGACAGCGAACAGCCCCGCCAACGGGGGCAGCATCAGCACCAACACCCCCGGTGGCTTCCGCGGCTGGCCCCAGAGCGGCTTCTTCGTCATCGACAACGAGTGCATCTACTACGCCAGCCGGACGAGCGATACCGTAGACAACATCACCCGCGAGGTGCGGAACACGACCGCCGACAGCCACGCCGACGGGACGGCCATCTACAGGGTCGAAAAGGAAGCGTTCCTCCTGCATGACTACCCCGGCGCCGCCGCGCCGCCGGGGTCGGACGACCTGAAGCCCGTCATCGGCCTGGACTCGACCAACGCCCTCTGGAAGTACCCGGGGCCGCTCTACGTGCCAAGCAGCCAGCGCAGCGGCCAGTGGCGGCCCTACTACAGCGAGGACAATGTCCTCTCAGCGCTCCTCTCGCTGGAGGACACGGGGACGCTGGTCAAGTTCCTGGACGCGGCTGTGGCAGCGGGCAAGTGGCGGTTCGACAACCTGGAACTGTATGTGCCCTGCATGGTGAAGGCCGCGGCGAACGCGCTGAAGCATGACGTGGCCTTCTCCGGCGGCGAGCACTTGCTGGCGCGGCTCTACGGGCGCGATGAGGACGGGAACAAGTCACTGCTGGCGTCGTACTACGAACCGGACGCGGGGGCAGGTAAGCAGGTGACGCCGACGGACGAGTTGGTGCGGATATGGTGGAAAGCAGTTCATTGTGGGATTGTGGGCTGCTTCTTTGACGACGGAGATATCGCAGACGGTAACGGTCAAATCGAAGATGACGACCGATGGCGGGGACAAGGGTTCACCCTCGATCAGGCGACGACTATTGCTGGGATCGCCGTCCGTCTCAAGAAGGGTGCCGGGGTGACGGGCACGCTACGGTTCAATTTCTATATCGCCGAGGGCACTGATTACGAGGATGAGCGGATCAGCGGGACGCTAGAGTTTACGATAGCAGACCTCACCACTTCCTACGCCACGTATGTATCCATGTTCAGCACCCCGATCGTCTTGCCCGCTGGAACATATTATCTCCAAGGCCAAACGGCGAGTCTCGCTGGCGGGAGCGTCTATTGGGCCACATCCGGCGAACGCTTTTTTGCTGGCGGATTCGACGTCACCTCAGGCGATGATGGCAGCACCTGGAACGAACGATATGAGGAGAGTCGATGGTTCGCCATCCTCGGCAATGGCACCGTCGCGCAAGAGGAAACGCCCTCTGGCAGCGGCGACTACTTCTCCCTCGACAACGACGAGATCACCATCGACACCCCGCCCTACGTCCACGTCTGCGCCTCGGAGGAGATCTACGCCTACAAGAGCGCCCGCCTGGAGAACCTGACGACGGGGCAGTATATCGACATCCATTTCGTGAGCGCCCTGAATGAGAAGCTGACCATCGACTGCAAGACGATGCGCGTCACGGGCGGCGAGCTGGGGCTGGAGATGCCCTACGCCGTCGACTGGTCGGATGAGGCGGAAGGGCTGTATCTGGTGCCGGGCACGAACAGCCTCCGCTACACGGAGATGGGTATCGGGACGCTGGGCATCGTTACCAAGCGTAGGGGCAGGTGGGGCTAGATGCGCGACGTGGCCTACATCCGCGAGGACTTCCCGCCGTTCCAACGCGTCGCCCGCCTGGAGACGGCGAGCGGCGTTGACGCCGCGTCCGGCCTCATGACGGTGGGCCAGGCGGTGTTCACCGTGGCCGAGAACGACGCCCGCATAGCCGAGGTGCAGCGCGGGCGGGTAGTGGAGATTCAGCGGCGGCAGC
>CAZNSB010000671.1:0-2907 GCA_964575155.1 uncultured Planctomycetaceae bacterium
GACGTGATCAAGTGCGCCGACTGGATCGTCGACCTGGGCCCGGAGGGAGGCGACGCCGGCGGCACCCTCGTCGCCCAGGGGGCGCCCGAGGACATCACCCGCGTCGCCCGCTCCTACACCGGGAAGTTCCTCAAGAGCCGGCTGCGCCGGGCCTGACCCCGCCGCTCATTCGCCCGCGATCTCCGGCCGCGGCGCGGTGTCCCACGACGCGATCTGGCGCCGGACCTTCGCCCGGGAGAACCAGTACGCCACGAAGGCTGGATAGACCGCTTCCGGAAGCGCCAAGAGGACGGTGAACGTGTAGAGCGCGCCGGCACCGGGGCCGGGGGCGACCTGTTCGCCGAAGATCTGGGAGGCAAATCGCATCACGCCGACCACCGGGCCCACGGACGAGACCGTATGCCACATGTAGAAGCCGAACCAGACCAGCTTGAGCACCGCGTAGGCCAGATGCAGCTTGGCCTCGGGCTTCCTGCGCAGCAGCGCGATCCCCGCCATCAACAGAATCCAGGCCAGAACCAGATCGGTGACGAGCAGCGCCAGCAAACCCATCTTGCCCTTGACGTGAGCCCATTGCCCGTACCCGATCAATTGCGCCAACTGGACAAGGTATCGATACAGAAGCAGCCCCGCCAAGGCGACCGACAGCGTGCCGATAACCGCCGCCCACACCGGCCGGGGCAAAGCGGAAGCGTCGTCAGGCGATGGCGCATCGCCTGCGGCCGGTGATGGGGCACTGTCCTGATTCATGCATCAGGCCTTTCCGTCGGGCCGGGTGCGCCGATTGGGAGTTCCCCCCGAACGAACCGGCGCACCTCGCGAGCGATTTCGAGTGCCTCGCGTGCCTCGGCCTCGGACGGATCGCGCCTCGGCAGGGGGTACCGGGGCTCCACGGCAAAGTCCGTGAGCTTCGTTGCGGTCTCTCGGAGCGCGGCGGCCTGGGGCTGGACCGGGAGGCAGAGCTGGAGGAGGTAGTCGATGTCGTGGCTTTTCTGGAATTCAACGGAATGAAAGGTGAGCAGCGCCTTGAGCAGCTTTTCGGCGGCCTGCTCGGCATGGAAGGCGGCGCCCCAGTGGACCGGAGGGCTAGCCCCCAAGGCCAGCTCTGCCAGGCGCAGATCGTCGTCGGCCTTCGCCAGCCACTGCGCGATCATTTCATCTTTCGGCTGCATAGAGCGCCCGGCCCCTCTCGGCGACGGTGTGGAGCAGGTTGCAGGGGACCTGCGACCACTTCTGCATCTCGGAGGCGGTGCAGACGATGAGGTCCACCGGCAGGCAGAGACCCCACAGGCTGCGCCGGCCCTTGCGGGCCAGCTCCCGTGGGGGAACGTCCGTGTCGGGCACCACGGCCACGAGGTCCACGTCGCTGTCGCGATCGGGTCGCCCGGTGGCGTGAGAGCCAAAGAGGTATATCCCCACGGGGTGCAGCGCGTCCACCAGGCGGCGGACGATCTCGTCAAGCAGTGCCTGCGGCAGCTCTTTCATGACCGGCAGTTCCCGCCTCATTATGCCCCAGGCGGCGGCGCGCTTCAAGCGCCCGTCAAGGCCTTGCGAATGGCGAAGTAGTCCTCGGGGTCGATCGTCTTGCCCATGGCGGCGGCGGCTTCTTCGATCTGGGCGGGGGTCTTGATGCCGACGATGGCGCAGTGAACGGCCGGCTGGGCCAAGGTAGCCGCCAGGACGAGCTGGACGATGCTGAGGCCGTACTTCTCGGCCAGCGGGCCCAGGCCGCGGACGGCCGCCGCCAGCCGCTTGAACGTCTCGCCGTGGTAGCGGTCGATCCGCCCGCGGAGGTCGGTGAAGGTCTCGCTGCCGTCGTACTTGCCGGTCAGCAGCCCGTGGGCCAGCGGGCTGTACACGAGCACGCCGACATCCTCGGCCTGGCAGTAGGGCAGCAGGTCCTTCTCGATGGCGGTGTCGAGGAGGCTGTACCGAGGCTGGCAGGTGGCGTAGTCGCCGTGTTTCCGCGCCAGCCGGAGCTGCTCGACGGTGAAGTTGCTCACGCCGTAGCAGCGGATCTTGCCGGCCCGCTTGAGCTTCTCCAGGGCCTCGGTGGTCTCTTCGATGGGAGTGAGCGGGTCGAAGCTGTGGAGCTGGTAGAGGTCCACGTAGTCCATCTTCAGCCGGGCCAGCGCCTCGTCGCAGTAGTCGCCGACGTACCTCCCCGAGAGGTCCGGATGCCTGTGCCCGTCGGGATAGAAGTGGTGATAAACCTTGGTGGCGACGACGATCCGGTCGCGGGGAATCCCGGCCAGGGCCTCGCCCATGACCGTCTCGGACAGCCCGTCGCCGTAGGCCCCGGCCGTGTCATAGAAGTTCACGCCGACCTCGAACGCCCGGCGCATGGCGGCGGCGACCTGGTCTTTCGGCACGTCGCCCCAGAACTTCGGCGAGAGCTGCCAGGAGCCGTAGCAGACGTCCGAGACCTGAAGCCCGCTGCGGCCGAGTCGGATGCGGTGTTCCATTTTAATCTCCCGAGATTCCGCCAAGCCCCGGCACTGCGCTGCCGGGGGGCATTCCCGCTTCGGGGCTGTTTGGCGCTCGCGGCTTATCCCCGCCGGCGCAGCGGCGGGGCTTGGATGGCGCGGCTGGCCCGTGGGGCGCTTCTACAGGTTATTGGCTATCCGGACGAGGATTTCCAGCCCCTGCGCCAGGCGGTCGTCGCTGGTGGCGTAGGAAAGCCGGAAGTGCGTGTCGCGCTCGCTGAAGACGTTGCCGGGGATGACCAGGACGTTGCCGGCGATGGCGCGGGTGACGAACTCGGTGCCGGTCATCCCGGCGGGGGCGGGCACGAAGGCATAGAAGGCCCCGCCGGGCTTGAGAAGGCCGAAGGGGCCGCCCAGGGCCTCGTACACCATGTCGCGCTTGTGCTTGTAGGCGGCGACCTGCTCGGACATGTCGCAGCCC
>CAZNSB010000672.1:0-2901 GCA_964575155.1 uncultured Planctomycetaceae bacterium
GGGTGCCATGGCGGCCGCCGTCTGCCGTGGGTGCCATGGCGGCCGCCGTCTGCCGCCATGTTGACCCGCATGGTTGACCCGCATGGCGGGAAATCCCGACATACGTCGGGACCGCCATGGCACCCACAGAATCGACTGCGAAGGACTGCTATTCCAGCTTCAGCTTGATGCCCTTTTTTCTCCACTCGGCCAGCAGGACCTCGAGCTTGTCGAGGGTGACCTTGAGCTGGGCGGTGGCGTCGACGAGGGTGTTGTAGAGCCTGGGGTCGTTGAGGAGCTTTCCGGCGGTGCCCCGGCTGCTCTCCAGCTTGGCGGCGGAGCGGTGAAAGATCGTCAGGACCTTGCCCAGCCGGTCGGCGTCGTCCATCAGCCGAAGCGCCAGGTCGTCGAATCGCTTGGACGCCGACTTGGTGGCGTCGGAGACCTCGGCGAACGTGACCTTGGCCCGGCCGAAGACCTGGCGGGCCTCGGCCATGACCTCGGCGGCGGCATCGGCGGCCTTCTTGAAGCTGCCCAGCCCGGACTTGAGGTTGCTGAGCCCGGCCTTGAGGTTGGCCTGGTTCTCCGCGTCGCCGAGGGTCCTGTTGACGGCGTCGAGGGCGGCGTTGAGCTTGGCCAGGGTCGTGAAGAGGTTCGCGGCGGGCTGCGTCGTCCGGGGCGCGGCGGGGGCGTCGCCGGCCGCCGGCGGCGTGAAGAACCGGTCCAGCTTGTCCGCCAGCCGCTTGATGCTGACCGTGGCCTCGGCAATCTGCGCCCGGAGCTTGGCGGGGATGAGCCCGCCGTCGGCCATCCGGCCGTGGATGCGGAACTCGCCTTTTTTGGGGATCCACGCCAGCGGCTCTCCCGTGGCGGGGTCCTTCCTGCCGGCGCCGGGGGGGTAGCCGTCGGACCGGATCTGGATGACGGCGCCGCCGGCGATTCCTCGGCCCTGGATGTAGGCGTTGACGTTTCCGGGGATGTTGACGTCGCTGTCGATGAGGGCGTGGAGGATGATGCCCTTTCGGGCGTCGTCGTCGGCGAACTCGACGCGGATGATCCGCCCGATTCGCTTTCCGGCCAGCAGCACGTCGGCGCCTTCGGCGGCCCCGGCCGAGTCCGGAAACTGCAACTGCACGCGGTACCCCACCTGCATGAAGGTCGGCAGCTCCTGGAAGATGAGGATCATCGCGCCGAGGACGACCAGCGCGACCAGGACGGTGATCCCGACCAGCAGGCTACGCGTCTGTTCCTTCATGTTCGCTTCCTTGCCTGGCTCGTCCGTAGCGGAGCTCGTCGAGCTCCTCCTGGGTCGCCCGCCCGGCCACGAACCGGACCACGGTCTCGTCGGTCAGCTCCTTGAGTCCCTGCGGCGTGGTGTCGGCGAGCACCCGGCCGTTGTACAGCATCACCAGCCGGTCGGCCACCTTCAGGGCGGACTTCATGTCGTGGGTGACCACCAGGGCGGTGGTCTTGAGCTCGGCCTGGAGCTTCAGGATCAGCTCGTTGATGAGGTCGGCGCGGATGGGGTCGAGCCCGGTGGTGGGCTCGTCGTACATGATGACGTCGGGCTCGAGGGCGATGGCCCGCGCCAGGGCCACCCGCTTCCGCTGCCCCCCCGAAAGCTGCTCGGGCATGCGCTCCTGCATCCCGTCCAGACCCACCAGCCGAAGGACCTCCCTGCACCGGGCGCGCAGCCGTTGGCGGGAGCGGACGCCGTTCTCGATCAGCGGGAAGTACGTGTTCTCGGCGACGGTCATCGAGTCGAACAGCGCCCCGCTCTGGAAGAGGAACCCGACCCGCCGGCGGATGGGCACCAGCCGACGCTCGGAGAGGCGGGTGATCTCCGTCCCGTCGAAGAAGACCCGCCCCGAGTCCGGGCGCATCAGCCCGATCATGTGCTTCAGCAGCACCGTCTTCCCGCACCCGCTGGGCCCGATCACCGCGGTGGTCCGCCCGCGCTCGATGTCCAGAGAGACGTCCTCCAGCGCGACCTCGCTGTCGAAGGACTTGGACACGCCCAGCACCTGGATGATCGGCCTGTCGTCTTCGGCCATCGGCGAGCTTCCCAGGTTGTCGCCGCGGGAGCGGACTGGCGGGGCCCTCAGGCGGGCGGGTCCTCGGCCGGGGCGGACTTCCGGGCGGGGTCTTCCAGGGCCAGGACCATGGCCACCTCTTCACAATGATCGGCCCGGGGACAGTGAATGCAGTCCCGCCAGACTTTGGCCGGCAACGTTTCCTTATCGACGATGCGGAACCCGAACCTTTCGAAGAATGCCGGCTCGTACGTCAGCACAAAGATGCGCGAAAGCTCCAGCCGGCTCCCGCTGGCGATGGCCTCCCGCACCAGCTCGGCCCCGATGCCTTGGCCCCGCCGGCCGGGCTCCACCGCCAGCGAGCGGATCTCGCCCAGGTCCCCCCACGCCAGCGACAGCGCCGCGCACCCGGCGAGTCGGCCGTTCCGGCTGACCACCAGGAAGTCGCGCAGCGACTCGTAGACGCTCTCGAGGCTTCGGTGGAGCATCCGCCCGCGCTCGGCGTAGTAATTGACCAGGCGGCAGATGCCCTCGGCGTCGGAGACCTTGGCCGGTCGAGCCATTGCATCCATTCTAGCCCGCCGCCCCCGGCGGGGGGAGCAAACTTTTTCCGTACCTGCGGGCCCGCCCGCACCCGCCCGGCGGCGGTAAGGGCTTCCCGCACAGGCCGATATCCCCGCCCACCGCCCCGGCGCCGCCGGGCCCCCCCACCGCCCGGGAACCCGCCTGCCCACCCCGGCGGGCCCCCGCCGGCCGAGGCCCAAAATACATTGGCGGATAACTGGCCTCGACCGGGATAGTTTCCGATAGAATTAAGTAAAGGACCGGGAAGTGTCCGGGGCGGGCCGAAGCGGGGCAGCCAGCCCGACCGGCTCGGCAAAGGAGTTGC
>CAZNSB010000673.1:0-2893 GCA_964575155.1 uncultured Planctomycetaceae bacterium
CTGCTGGACGACCACGGCGCACTGCGCCGACACCCGGCGCTGGTCGCGGGCCGCCGATTGAAGCCGACGCCGCGTCTCGGCGTCAATCCCCGCCGACTTCAGCCGGTCCCCGGTGGCGGCGACGCGGTCGCGGATACCGGCCTGAGAGACGACGATCCGGGCGAACTCCTGGCGGATCTCCCTCTGCCGGCGGACCAGCTCCTCCATGATCTCCTCGTCGGAGACGATCTTGAAGGTCTGGACGACGCTGCGGGCGACGTTGGGCCCGCCGAAGGACTTCGGCAGCGTGTCGCGGGCGACGGCCCGGATGCGGAGGCGCTCGGTCACCTTCAGGGACATGGGGCGGAGGTCCACGGTGTGCTCGGCGCGGACGTCCTTGGCGCCGGGGCGGAAGCCCTCCACGGCGTGCTCCTTGGGCGCCGGAAGGGTCGCGCCCTCCTCGCCGCGGACCGGCTGGACGGAGACGCCCAAAGCGGCCACGCCGCAGTCGTCCCGCGCCTGGATGCCCAGCGGGATCGTCGCCCGGACGCTCACCTCGCCGCGGACGCCGCGGCGGGTCATGCTCACCGCCGGGGGGCGGTCCGGATCGATCCGCAGGCTGTAGGAGGCGCCCCGGGGATTGGTGATGCCCTCGGTATCGGTCAGCTCAAAGTGCAGCAGCATCGAGGCCCGATCCATCCGCTCGGGGAGCTGGAGCGTGCCCTCCAGCCCCCTCGGGCGGCCGGCGGCGTCCGGGTCCTCCTCCGAGCCCACCGCCCTCACGTGAAGCTCCGCCGCCACCTTCTCGTCCAGTCGAAGCCGAGCCGACGTCAGGTCCTTGTCGGCCCGGCCGGTGAAGAACAGGCGGCTGCCTGCGGGGACGGCGATCAGCCCGTGCTCGGGGCTGAAGTCCCCGGGGGGCCGGCTCATGTAATCGGGATAGTGCTTCTTGCCCTTCAGCGTCACCAGCTCGGGCGGGCGGACCACCACCACGCGGAACCGCCCGGTGCGGTCGTCGTTGCCGGTGACGTAGAAGCTGAAGCCTTCCGAGACGTTGGTCATCTTCTTGAGGTAGGCTTTCCCCCCGGGGGAGATCGCCCGGACGGCCTCCTTCACCTCGCCGGGCAGGCTGGCGAAACGCAAGTGGAAGGTCACGTGGTCGGGGCGCTTGCCCTCGGCGGTGACCACCAGGTCCAGCGTCCCGCCGCGGATGACCTTGAACTCCGGCCCGCCGCGGACGGTCAGGTAGGTTTCCTGCGGCCAGCGGATGTTCTGGAAAAGGACGTTCCGGCGGAACCACAGCCCCATCAGCTCGGCGTGGAAGAGGGTGAACACCCCCAGGACGGCCACGGCCCCGCCCGGCCAGACCATCCGCCGCCACGTGCCCCGCGAGGCGACGGGATCGCCGGCATCCAGCGTGCCGGCGGCCTCGTTGGCCTGAAGGGTCATTCTGGCGATGAGGGCCTCGGAGGCCCCGGCCCGGCTGGCGGGTCGGGCGGCGAACTGGAGGGCGCTGATGAGGCGGTCGTCCAGCTCGGGGTAGTGGGCCTCCAGCACCAGCGCCAGCTCCTCGGGCGTCATGGGCACGCGGAGCGGGCGGAGCAGGAACCGCCAGCACACGTACCCGATCCCGCCCACCGCGACCGCCGCAATCAGCGCCCGCTGGGCCCGGTCCATGTGCAGCAGCCGGTCCACACCCAGCGTCAGGAAGACCGCCCCCACCGCCGCCACGATCACCCAGCAGAGCCCCCGCCCGACGAGGTGCGCGCGGAGCAGGCCTCGCAAGACCGTCAGCTTCCGGCGAACGCTCGATGTCAGCGGCTGCTCAAACGCCATGGATGTCTCCGGCGCCCCACCCCGAATCGGGCTCGCCCCACGCAACGCAGTGCGTGGGCTTGGGGCGCCGTCTCAAGTCAACCCGCAATCTCAAAGCCATCCGCAATCCCAAATCCCAAATCCGAAATCCGCAATCCGCAACGGCTTATGCCATGTTGTATTTCTTTCGCAGCGCCCACTCGGCGCCCAGCAGCAGCACCAGGAGAACCAGCGTCAGCGGCACGTCCCACAGGTCCCTGGGCACGTCTCGGTAGACGGTGAGCTTGCCCGCCGGCACCGCCTTGGCCACCCGGTCGGCCTCGTGGGCCTGGAGAAAGGTCCCCCCCCGGGCGATGGTCCGCATCGTGCCCAGGTCGGCCTCGGGATGGACGAACTCCTCCTGCGGGAGCGTCACGGCGATGGTCTTTCCGGCGACGGCCTCGTCGTGGTCGGGGGCCTTCCGCAGGGCGGTCAGCTCGAAGGTGCCGATCTCCTTGAGGGTCAGCTTGGCCTCGTAATGCCCCCTGGCCTTCTTCTTGGGGTCCTTCTGCCGGGGGTCGAGCTGCAACGTGACGGGTCGGCTCTTGCCGGTGGCGCGATTCACGATCTCCACCTCGAAGGTCTCTTCCTCCAGGGGCTTGTAGTCGCGGTCGTAGGCCTCCACGCGGATGCGCATCTCGTCCCCGACGGCGAACCGGTCCGCTCCGGCGGTGATGATGACGCGCTTCTTCTGGAGCCGGCCCGAGGCCAGAAAGTCCACCACGTTGGACCAGAACCGGCGATAGTACATGCCGTTGTCCAGGGCCCGCCACCGCCAGGTCTCGTCGGTGCCGAGGTACAGCGACCGGCCCTTTCCGTAGTACTGCACGGCGATCAGCGGCACCGGGGCGCCGGTGGAGTCGGAGGTCCGGCGGACCGGGTCGGTGCTTTCGGCCAGGGACGACGCCCCCGACTTGATCTTGTGCACCGGATGCGACCAGTACACCCCCGGGAGCACCGACCAAACCTGGGCGTTCTCCTTGGCCTCGTCCCCCAGCCGGAGCGTCGGGTGGTCCAGCCCCACCGCCGTCGGCACCATCGGCCAGGGCGACGGGTCGCC
>CAZNSB010000674.1:0-2890 GCA_964575155.1 uncultured Planctomycetaceae bacterium
ATCCCGGAAGGGCTGCTCGAGAGCGAGCTGTTCGGGTACGTCAAGGGCGCGTTCACGGGCGCTGAGGAGTCTCGTGCGGGATTCTTCCAGACGGCGGACGGGGGAACAATCTTCCTCGACGAGATCAGCGAGACGAGCCTGAACATGCAGGTGAAGCTACTTCGCGTCCTCCAGGACCGGGAAGTCTACCTGGTCGGCGCGAACCGCGGCATGCCGGTCGATGTCCGGATTCTGGCCTCGACGAACAAGTCGCTCCCGGACTTGATCGTGAAGGGGCGGTTCCGCGAGGACCTCTACTTCCGCCTCAACGTGATCGCCATCGAACTGCCTCCCCTGCGAGACCGCGGCGACGACATCATGTTGCTGGTCCACCACTTCGCCAGGAAGTACGCGCAGGAGTTGGGCAGGCCGACCCCTCGGTTCTCCGACGAGACGCTGCACGTCCTGAAGAGCAACTACCACTGGCCCGGGAACGTGCGGGAGTTGGAGAACGTCGTGCAGCGCCTCCTGGTCATGACGGAAGACGATCCGATCGAGGTCCCCGACCTGCCGGAGCCTCTTCGGTTCTCCGCCGGCCGACAGGCGGACCTGACTCGATCCCTGGCGGACATCGAGGCCGAGTATATCCGCAACGTGCTCGCCAGCGTCGGGGGCAACAAGACAAGGGCCGCCGAGATCCTTCAGATCGACCGCAAGACGCTGCGGGACAAGCTCAGGAAAGCCGGGGGCTGACCCCAACCCACGGCCACCCGCGGCCGGGGGATTCCTCCCCACCGGTTCAAGACTCCCCGGCCCGTTGGCGGCTTGCCCGCTGGCCTCCTCCCTTTCCCGCCCGGCGCCCCCCGATCCCCGGCGTGCGCTAGTCCTTGATTCATAGGATCGTGCGCTGGCATCGCCGCGCCACCTGCCTCTGGTAGGGCCAACGGCACGCGACTTGCTCCGGGATACATACCTTTCGGCCCGAGGCCCGCGCTCGACCCCACCCGGGGGCCGCTTGAGCCGGCGGAGGGCTAAGTGAGTTGCCCGAAGACTCATACCAAGGAGACGTGACCATGTCGAAGAAGCCGGTTGCTCCTGCTTCGACGCAGGCCTCCCCCTACATCCCTGAGCCCCCCCCTCCGCCCCGGCCGTACCGGGACCTCTGCTCGACATGCAGTCATGAGAGAGCATGCGGCTCGCGCAGCACTCCGGAACGCCCCATTCTGTTCTGCGAGTTGTTCGAGGTCCTCGCTCCCGCGCCAACTGCGGCTCCGGTTGCCGCGCCGCCCGAACGTCCGGCGAGCGGGCAGGGCGTCGAACACAAGGGGCTGTGCGTCAACTGCGACAACCGCCACGAGTGCACGATGGCCAGGCCGGCCGGAGGGGTCTGGCATTGCGAGGAGTACAGGTAGGATGTCGAGGACCGCGGCAACACAGGACCCGCAAGGCGTCCGGCCTCCGGTGGAAGTGGACCCGCAGCGCATCCGACAGATCCTGGCAAAGCATGGCCGGGGTCGGGGCGAATTGATCGCCGCCCTTCAGGACCTGCAGACCACATACGGTTATCTCCCTGAAGAGGCCCTGCGGATGGTGGCCGACGAGACTCACCGTTCGCTGGTGGACGTCTACGGCATCGCGACGTTCTACCGCGGCTTCGCGCTGGAGCCTCGGGGACGGCATCTCGTTTCCGCCTGCCTCGGCACGGCGTGTCATGTTCGCGGTGCGGCGAGGGTGGTCGATGAGCTCGAGCGCCAATTGGGCATCCGGACCGGCGAGACGACCTCCGACAGGGAGTTCACCCTCGAGACGGTCAATTGCCTCGGAGCCTGCGCCCTCGGGCCGGTGGTCGTCATCGATGGCCATTACTTCTCGAAGGTCAGAACGTCAAAGGTCCGGCAGCTTCTGGACGAGGCATCGGCGGGGTTCGCCCAAGCCGCGACGGGGAAGGACGGGCGCAGCTTCCCTGTCGAGGTGAGCTGCCCCCGCTGTAACCACAGCCTGATGGACCCGGGCTTTCCCGTGGACGGGCACCCGTCGGTGCGGTGCAGCGTCGCGTTCGACGGAGGACACGGCTGGGTGAGGCTCTCGTCGGTGTATGGCAGCAGCAGCCTGGCCGCCGAGAACGATGCCCCCGCTGGGACGATGGCGCGCTTCTTCTGTCCCCATTGCCACGCCCAGCTTGCCGGCATGTCGATCTGTCCGGCGTGCGAGGCGCCCATGGTGCCGATGATGGTCCGGGGCGGGGGGATCCTCCAGATCTGCTCGCGCCGAGGGTGCGAGAACCGGGTGTTGGACATTGTCTAGCCGAGCCGGTCCAGGCCTTGCCGCTCGCCCAGGCCGGTACGTAGAGGAATCCAGATGCCCAGGCTATCGTCCACTGAGGAGCTGAGACAACTTCGCGAGATGCTTCAGGCCGACACGGACGGAGGCCGGGTTTGCATCGCCACCTGCGCCGGAACGGCGTGCCGGGCCAGCGGCGCCGATGATGTCGTCCAGGCCGTCAAAGGCTACATCATCCACACCGGACTCCAAGGGAAGGTCTCCCTCCGGATGACCGGCTGCCACGGGCTTTGCGAGATGGGGCCTCTCCTTCTCATTCTGCCCCAGGGCGCGTTCTACACGCGGGTGACGCTCGCGGACGTTCCGCGGATCTTCACGGCCGCACTGGCCGGCGAGTACGTCGAAGACCTGCTCTACCGAGACCCCCAAACGGGGCAGGTCTATTTCGACCGCGACGAGATCCCGTTCTACAAGCACCAGCAGCGGACGATCCTGGGGCCGAACCAGGAGATCGACCCGACGCGGATTCACGACTATATCGTCCACGGCGGATACGCCGCGCTGGCCGTCGTGCTGGACAGGGGCCGACCGCAGTGGGTGGTGCGTGAGGTGAAGGCCTCCGGCCTTCGCG
>CAZNSB010000675.1:0-2888 GCA_964575155.1 uncultured Planctomycetaceae bacterium
CTAACCTCCGCCTGCAGCGATACATGCTAAATGGAACTGTAGAAGATGGGTCAAGCCGCCTCGGCAGGCAACACCCTGACGCCGCGGGCCGACGCGATCACTGCCTCTGCTGCTGAACCTTGAGCGACCGCAACTGGACCCTCACGGACTTCTCGATCTTGTCCAGCTTCTTGCGGATGTCCTCCGGGACTTCCTTTCGCTCTTCGGGCGTGTTGATCGGGCCGTCGAATACGACCTTCCCGTCCTTGTCCCTGACTTCGAGGTGTTCCTTTCCGTCCCCCTCGGACGTCAGCGTAAGGGTGTGCTCGCCGTCGGCCATGGCTATCTTCCGCTTGGTGATCACGCCTGCCGGGCCTACGGTCACCCCGAAGGGCGCCCGTCTTCCCACGCCGCCCCTGCCGACGGTGAAGCCGGGGGCCACGCCCACGCCGCCCGGCCGAAGCACCGGAAGCTCCTTCTCGGCCAGCTTGGCCTTGACCCTCCGGGGCTTGCCCTGGCGGATGACGGTCAGCTCGATCTGCTCGCCCGGCTTGTGCATGCGGACGAGCACGGCGAACTGGTGAGCGTTGATCAGCAACTGGTCCTCGAGCTTGTGGAGGACGTCGTGCTTCTCGATGCCGGCGGCCTTGGCCGGGCTGGCCGGACAGACGTGCTCCACCACCAGGCCCACCCCGGCCGGCAGGGAGAGTTGCTTCTGGAGGGTCTGCGACGGCAGGCGGGTGGTGACCCCCAGGAACGTGGCCTTTTCCTTCTTGGCGGGCATGGAGAAGGCCTGCCATCCCTCCCCCGGGCGGATGAACGTGTAGTCGCCCGGCTTGACCACGAAGGCGCGGGTGACCTTCCCGCTGGGGCGGGTGGTCGTGATCACCACGCTGCCGGAGACTTTGGCCGAGTCGCCCTCCTCCGCCCTGCCGACCTTGGTTTCGACCTTCTTCACGGTCACCAGGGCCTGCTGCGCCAGGGCGGTCCCCGCCGCCAGAGCCAAAGCCGCCGTGACTGCAAAACACTTTCCGAGCCGCATCTTTCGCTCCTCACATGGGGCAGTTCGTCATGACTGCTGGTTCCTGTTCCACCTTCCCTTCCGAAGCTACTGGGTTTTGGCCGAGACCAGGAAGACCGTCTCCACCGGCACGGTCATTTCCATGGCAGAGCCGCTCTCCGGGTCGATCCATCGCACCTCGTGGACGGTCTCCTGGCGGTACTGCCGCATGGGCGTGTGGTCGTCCAGCAGCAGCAGCCCTTCGTACCAGAGGTCCGAGGAGTTCTGCTCGAAGCGTACCGGCCTGAGGGGCCCGGGGGCCCCGGCCGGGGGGCGACCGGCGAGCCCGCCGGCTTCTCGGCCGCCCGGGCGGCGGCTCGCGATAAGCCAGGCCGAGAACAGGGCGGCCGCAATCACCCCCGCCGCCAGGGCGGACTTCCACGCCACCCCGCCGCCCGGACCGGCTGTGCGTACCCGCTCGTCCAGCAACGCCGAGGGTCTCCGCAGCGGCATCTCCCGCAGCAGGTCTTCCAGGTCGGTGCTCATAGCTCTTTCGGGATCCTTGCCCTGAGCCTCTCCAGCCCGCGGCGGTACCTCGCCGCGACGGTCTGTAGCGGCTCGTCCAGCATCTCGGCGATCTGCCGGAAGCTCAGCCCGGCATAGATCCGCAGCACGATCGCCTCGCGCTGCGGGGCGGGCAGGGCGTACATCGCTTCGGCGACGAATCGACGGCGCTCGGCGTCGATGGCCCGTTCCTCAGGCCGCGCCTCCGCGCCGTTGAAGATCGAGACGGGCACCCCCGCCGGGCGACGCGACCGACGCAACTGGTCGATCGCCGCGTTCCGAACCGCGGCGAAGACGTACGGGACCATGTCGGCCTCCGCCGGGCGCTTCGAACGCCACAGTCGCGCGAACGCCTCTTGCACGGCGTCCTCCGCACGCGCCGGACAGCGCGTAATCGCCAGCGCCAACGTGAACAGCCCTTGTCCGTGCCGACGGTAGATTCGTTCCAGAGCCCGCTTCACGCCAAACCCTTACGAAGCCGCCGTCACCCTGTACACGCACGCCATGGGCGCATTTATGCACCCGAAACGCAAGAACTGAGATGCCGCCCGGCCTCCACGCCTTCACATCTTCCGGATGATGAGCGTATCGTTCTGCCCCCCGAAGCCGAAGGAATTGCTCATGACGGTGTGGAGCTTGGCCTTTCGCGGGCGGTTGGGGACGTAGTCGAGGTCGCACTCGGGGTCGGGGACGGAGTAGTTGACGGTGGGGGGAACGACCTGGTCGCGGAGGGCCAGCACGCAGGTAATCAGTTCGGTGGCGCCAGCGGCGGCGATGAGGTGCCCCATGGCGCCCTTGATGGAACTGACGGGGACCTTGGCGGCCAGTTCGCCGAAGATCGCCTTGATGGCCCTGGTCTCCACGGAGTCGTTCTGTGGCGTGCTGGTGCCGTGGGCAGAGATGTAGTCGATCTGATCGGGTTTCACGCCGGCGTCGCCCAGGGCGGCCCGCATGCCCGCCGCGGCCCCCTCGCCCTCGGGGTCCTGGTCGGTGATGCGGAAGGCGTCGGCGCTGGAGCCGTAGCCTATGATCTCCGCCAGCATCTTCGCCCCGCGGCGGCGGGCGGATTCGTACTCCTCCAAGATCACGATGCTGGCGCCCTCGCCGAGCACGAACCCGTCGCGGGTCATGTCGAAAGGGCGCGAGGCCGTCTTGATCTCGTCGTTGCGGGTGGACAAGGCCGTCAGGCGAATGAACCCGGTCACCCCGTACGGGTGAATCATGCTGTGGGCGCCGCCGGTCATCATCGCATCGGCATCGCCTCGGCGGATCAGCAGAGAGGCCTCGCCAATGGCCTGCGTGCTGGCCGCGCACGCCGTCAGGACGTTGAACGCCGGGCCGCGAA
>CAZNSB010000676.1:0-1050 GCA_964575155.1 uncultured Planctomycetaceae bacterium
AGTTTAGCCTACCCGCCAAGCACCGGTCAAGCCCCCCCCCGCCGACAAGGCCGCGGGTGCGGAAAAAAGTCTTGTCAACGCGCCCGGAGGTGATAGACTCCCTCCACTGCGCCTGCCGGGACGTTCGGCAGGGCGAGGCCCGGGGCTTGACGTCAGACGGAGACAGGATTTGGCGGTCCGATTGCGATTGAAGAGGTTCGGCCGGCGGCACCGCAGCTTCTACCGCATCAGCGCGGTCGATTCCCGGCGCCCGCGGGACGGGCGCGTGCTGGAGGAGCTGGGCTGGTACGACCCGGAGGCCAGGGCGGCGGAGAAGCAGGTGTCGCTGAACCGCCAGCGCATTGAATATTGGCTGGGCGTGGGCGCTCAGCCCTCGGAGACGGTGCGCGACCTGCTTCTCAGGCACGGCATCGCCGTGACGAAGAAGTAGCCGGCCGGCGATGCAGCGGCGCATGAGGCATCCTCTGCGAGGTGGGCGCCCCCGGCAGGGGGTCGGCGCCATGGCGATGCGGATCGATATCCTGACGCTGTTCGTCGAGATGTTCGATGCGGTCCGCACGACCAGCATCGTCGGCCGGGCGCTCAAGGCCGGGGTCGTCGACGTCCGCCTGACCAACATCCGGGACTTCGCCACCGACCGCTACCGGAAGGTGGACGACGCCCCGTACGGCGGCGGGCCGGGCATGGTGATGATGTGCCCGCCGGTCTTCGGCGCCGTCGAGGCCGTCCGGGCCCAGGACACCCGCCCCGGGCGGGTCGTCCTGCTCAGCCCCCAGGGCCGCCGGCTGGACCAGGAGATGGTGGGCTGGCTGGCCGGGCGCGAGCGGCTGATCCTCGTCGCCGGGCACTACGAGGGCTTTGACGAGCGGATCCGTCAGCGGCTGGCGGACGTGGAGATCAGCCTGGGCGACTTCGTGCTCTCCGGCGGCGAGATACCGGCCATGGCCGTGCTGGACGCGGTGGTGCGGCTGCTGCCGGGGGCGCTCGGCGAGCCGGCCAGCGTCAAGGAAGAGTCCTTCAGCATGGGATTGCTGGAGTATCCGCAGTACA
>CAZNSB010000676.1:1066-2883 GCA_964575155.1 uncultured Planctomycetaceae bacterium
CGGCGGGACCGGGCAGACCGCCGCCGCCCGGCAGGGAGAAGACCCGTGAGCGAGGAACTGCTGAAGCAAGCCGCCGCCAAGTCGCTGAAGCAGGAGCTGCCCGCCTTCCGCGTCGGCGATACCGTCAACGTCTCCGTGCGGATCGTGGAGGCCGGCAAGGAACGCATCCAGGTCTTCCGCGGCACGGTCATCCGCCGCCGCGGGCGCGGCGTCTCCAGGACCTTCACCGTCCGCCGAATCGTCAACAACGAGGGGGTCGAGCGGACCTTCCCCTTCCACAGCCCCAACCTGGTCGGCGTGGAGGTCATCCGTTCCGGAAGGACCCGCCGCGCCAAGCTCTACTACCTCCGCCAGCGCGTCGGGCGGGCCACCAGGCTGCGCGACGTCTCCCCCGAGGCCGCCGCGCCGCCCCGGCCCGAGGACGCCGACGACCAGGCCGAAAAAACCACCGACCAGGACCAGCAGGAAGAGGAATAGCCCTTGTGGCCTTTCCGGCCGGACACCTCGCCCGGCCGCCGCGGCGAGAGATTGGCCGCCAAATCCCTCCGCCGCAGCGGGTACAAGATCCTGGCCCGGAACTACCGCTGCCCCGCCGGCGAGGCCGACCTCATCGCGCTGGACCCCTCCACCCGCCGCCCGCTGGGCGCCGAGTCCATCGTCTTCGTTGAGGTCAAGACCAGGGCCCGCGACGACTTTGTGGACCCCGAGTCGGCCGTCGACCGCCGAAAGCGCCGCCGCCTCACCCGCGTCGCCGAGTACTACCTTGCCCATCACGACACCGGCGAGTGCCCCGTCCGCTTCGACGTCGTCGCCGTGGTCGATTCCGGCGGCGGGAGGCCCGAGATCCGCCACATCCCCGACGCCTTCCCGCCGGCGGGGCGCGGTCTTTGAGCAGCCCGTAGGGGTGGGACGAAGTCCCACCTTTCGCCTGCCCCCAGGTGTTGTTGGAGAAGCGGACTGAAACTGATCGACACCCATTGCCACCTGACCGACGGCCGCCTGCGGCGCCAACTGGGCGGCGTGCTCTCGCGGGCGGGCGAGGCCGGGGTGGTCGCGATGATCGCCGCGGCGTCGGAGGTCTCCGACAGCGCCGCCGCGGCCGTGCTCGCCCGCCAGCACGAGCCGGTGTTCTTCACCGCCGGCGTCCACCCGCACCACGCCAAGGACGCCGCGGAGGATTACCTGGCAGACATCGAGGAGCTTACCCGGCAGCCCAAGAACGTCGCCGTCGGCGAGATCGGGCTGGACTATCACTACGACTTCTCCCCGCGCGACGTGCAGCGGCGGGTGTTTGCCGAGCAGCTCGCTCTGGCCAAGCGCCTGGGCAAGCCGGTGGTCATCCACACCCGGGAGGCCTTCGCCGACACCCTCGCCGCGCTCGCCGCCTCCGGCGTCGACGCCCGCCGGGTCGTGTTCCACTCCTTCACCGGCCCGCCGGCCGAGGCGGGCAGGGCGCTCGACTTGGGGGCGACGATCGGCTTCTCCGGGATCGTCACGTTCAAGAAGGCGGCGGAGACTCGCGCCTCGGCCGCCCTCGTTCCCGAAGACCGCCTGCTCGTCGAGACCGACGCCCCGTACCTTTCCCCCGAGCCGGTGCGGAGGATGAAGACCAACGAGCCGGCCCACGTCGCCCACGTCGCCGCGTGCCTGGCGGCCGTTCGCAACACCTCCCCCGAGCGGATCGCCGAGCTGACCACCGCCAATGCGTCGCGCTTCTTCGGGCCGGGCATCGCCGGATGACGGTTCCCCAGGCGACATTCGTCGTGTCGAACCCGAATAGTAATGTCCGGTCTTAACCAGATAAGAATGTCCGCTTT
>CAZNSB010000677.1:0-532 GCA_964575155.1 uncultured Planctomycetaceae bacterium
CCGGCGGAGGACGTGATGGTAGGCCTGGGCGAAGCGGTGGGCCTCGTCGCGGACGCTCTGAAGCAGCCGCAACGCCGGGTCGTTCCGCCTCAGCCGGACCGCCCGCCGGCGCCCGTGCACGTACAGCTTCTCCTCCCGCTTGGCCAGCGACAGCAGCGCCGGCGGCGCCGAGTAGAGCTCCTCGAAGGCGGAGAACGCCGCCGCCAGTTGGCCCTTCCCGCCGTCGATGAGGATCACGTCGGGGAAGAGCTCCTCGTCCATCCCGGCGCGGCGGTAGCGGCGGTAGACCACCTCGCGGATGGCGGCGTAGTCGTCGCCGGCGGCGGCGGCGCGGATGCGGTACCGGCGGTACCCCTGCTTGAAGGGCTTCCCGTCGATGAAGCAGACGAGGGACCCGGCGGTCTGCCCGCCGCCGAGGTGGGCGATGTCCACCCCCTCGACCGTCCGCGGGGGCGCGTCGGCCGCCAGCAGCCCCCCCAGCCGGGCGAGCCCCTCCGCCGGGTCCACGAAGAAGGCCTCCGGCTGGACGTGC
>CAZNSB010000677.1:542-2882 GCA_964575155.1 uncultured Planctomycetaceae bacterium
CTGGAGGCCCTCCAGGGCCTCGAGCCGGTCGCGGAGGGCGGCGGCGCGTTCGAAGTCCAGGGCGGCGGCGGCGGCGTCCATCTCCTTCCTCATCCGCCGGGCGACGGCCTTGCCGGCCGAGACGAGGAAGCGCCGGAGGTTGGCGATGTCGCGGCGGTAGTCGGCGCGGGAGATCCGGTCGGCACAGGGGGCGGTGCACTGCTTGATGGCGTGCAGGATGCACGGGCGGAACGTCCGCCGCCGGTCGTCGCCGTCGATGATCTCCAGCTTGCAGGTGCGGAAGCGGAAGACCCGCTGGAGCAGCGGCAGCGCCGCCCGAAGGTCCGCCACCGAAACGAACGGGCCGTACAGCTTCGCCCCCTTCGCCAGCGGGCTCCGCGTGATCTCCACCCGCGGAAAGTCCTCCCCCGTGCGGACCTGGAGGTACGGGAACGTCTTGTCGTCCCGCAGCCTCTCGTTGTACCGGGGCTGGATGTCCTTGATCAGCCGGTTCTCCCGCAGCAGGGCGTCCACCTCGCTGTCGCAGGCCAGCACGTCGAGGTCCGTCACCAGCTCCGAGATCATGTGGGCGATCTCCGGGCCGCGCGTGCCCAGCAGGTCCGCCGCCGGCTGGAAGTAGCTGCCCACGCGGGGGCGCAGAGACTTGGCCTTGCCCACGTAGAGCACCCGCCCGGCGGCGTCCTTGAAGAGGTAGACGCCCGGGTCGGCGGGCAGCTCGGCGGCCTTGGCCCGCAGCCGCTCCAACACCTTCTGGCGTTTCTTGGCCATTACCGTTATTATACACCGCCGCGCGGGCAAGCCCGCGCGTGCCGGGGCAGGGCTCATCATGACAAAGCGGTCAGGACGCAGGTCCCGTTGGCGCCGGCGGATGACGTGGGTGTTCGCTGCCGCCTCGCTGTCTCTGCTGTGGGGCGGGCTGACCTGCGTGGCGCCCAGGTCGTTCCGGCAGGTCAAGACCCCGCGGGCGGGGCGCGCGATGAACCGCAAGGTCGCCATCGTCTACTCCAAGCACTACCAGATCAACGTGGGCGGGCTGGAGAAGCTGCACAGCTTCGACATCCGCAAGTACGCCAAGATCTATCTCAAGCTCAACACCGAGGGGCTGCTCCGGCCGGGGGACGTCTTCGTCCCCGCCCCCGTCACCCGCGAGCAGGTCCTGCGGGTCCACACGCCGGGGTTCCTGGAGAGCCTGAAGGACTCGAAGAGCGTGGCGCGGTACATGGAGGCGCCGCTCGTCGCGGCGGCACCCGCCGGTCTCGTGGATGCGGCGATCCTCAACGCCTTCCGGCACGCCACCGGCGGGACGATCCTGGCGGGCCGGCTGGCGCTGAAACACGGCGTCGCCGTCAACCTCGCCGGCGGGTACCACCACGCAAAGCCCCGCGCCGGCGAGGGCTTCTGCGTCTACGCCGACATGCCCATCGCCATCCGCGCCCTCCAGGCCGAGGGGCTCATCAAGCGCGCCCTCGTCGTGGACCTCGACGTCCACCAGGGCAACGGCACCGCCGTCTGCTTCGCCGGCGACGACGACGTCTTCACCTTCTCCATCCACCAGGGCGACATCTATCCGATCCCGAAGGCGCGGTCCGACCTGGACGTCGAGCTGCCCGGCGGGACCACCGACCGGAAGTACCTCGCCGCCCTGCGGAAACACCTCCCCGGCGTGCTCGAGCGCGCCCGGGCGGACATCGTTTTCCTCCAGGGCGGCTGCGACACGCTGGCCGGCGACCCGCTGGCGCGGATGGCGATGACCGCCGAGGGCATCGTCCGCCGCGACGGGGAGGTCATCGACGCGTGCGCCGCCCGGGTGCTTCCCGTGGTGATGGTCCTCGGCGGGGGATACAGCCGGCGCGCCTGGGAGGTGCAATACCTCAGCGTCCGCCGGACGATCGAGAAATACGGCCTCGCCGCCGGCCGGCCGTACCCGCTGAGGGCCCCCACGGTCAAAGAGAAGATCTACACGAAGTAGGCGGGCTTCGTGACGGGATGTGAAAAGGAGCCCCTGCGCCATGGCGAGAAAGCGCGCCGGAAAGAAGGGATGGTCGTACGATCCGGACTCCGTCCGGTTCATCAACCCCGCCCAGGTGGCGGGCATCGAGACGAGCGTGCTGGACAACGCCCCCGCCCGGGGCGTGCGGATCGCCTGGGTCAACACGGGCTCGCCGCTGCGGTACAAGGTGCTCATCGACCGCGGGCTGGACATCGGCGAGGCCTTCTACGGGGCGCTGTCGCTGGCGTTCCTTTCCTTCACCGGGCCCACCCCGCCCACGCGGGCGCTGGACGAGGGGCTTGACTGGCTGAGCGGGTTCGGGGGCGGGCTGGGCTGCTGCTGCGGGCCGC
>CAZNSB010000678.1:0-2882 GCA_964575155.1 uncultured Planctomycetaceae bacterium
GGCGAAGGCCACGTCGCGGGCCTCGAGAATGTGCCCTTCCTCGCTCATCCCGGCACCTCCCGGAACCGTTTTCGAAGCAGGTAGATGAAGAAGGGCCCGCCGGCGAGGGCGGTGAGGATCCCCACGGGGATGAGGCTGACGCCGATCAGGGGCCCGAGGGTCCGGCAGAGCACCTCGGCGGCCACCAGGAAGGCCGCCCCCGCCAGTCCGCTGACGACCACGCCGAGTCGTTGATCCGGCCCGACGAGGATGCGGCAGATGTGGGGAACGATCAGCCCGAGGAACCCGATGGGCCCGGCCAGGGCCACCGCCGCCGCCGTCATCACCCCCACGCACAGGAACGTCACCAGCCGAAGCCGATGCACTGCCACCCCGCCGGAGGAGGCCACCTCCTCCCCCAGCCCCAGCACGTTGAACGCCGCCCCGTGAAAGAGCAGCGCCACCCACCCCGCCAGGACGCACCCGCCGCAGACGGCCAGCAGCAGCAGGTCGGTCGAGTCGGGCAGCCGGCCCATCGCCCAGTGGGCGAAGTCGGCGATGCGGTGCGGGTCCACGTACAGGTAGATCGTCAGCATGATCGCCCCGTTGAAGGCGTTGACGATCACCCCCGACAGGATCAGCGAGTACGGGTCCAGCCGCCCGCCACGCTGGGCAATCGCGTACACCACCGCGCAGGTGACCATCGCCCCGGCGAAGGCCAGCAGGGGCGTCGAGGCCCACTCCGGCACGGCGTACCACGCCGCCAGGGCCAGCCCCAGGAGGACGCCGACGCCGGCGCCGCTGGAGATGCCGAGGATGTACGGCTCGGCGAGGGGGTTCCGCAGGAGCGCCTGGAGGGCGCTTCCGGCGGCGGCCAGGGCCGCCCCGACCACGGCCGCCGCCAGCAGGCGATACACCCACGCCAGCCAAAGCGACAGCCCCGCCCCGGCGGGCGCCAGCGGGCTGGAATGGACCGCGTGCGCCAGCTCCGACGCCAGCTCCGCCAGGCGCGGCGAAGGGATGGACCAGCCCGGGTCGGTCACGACGAAGACCCGCCCGGTGCGCGCCGCCGGCAGGTCGCGCCACTGGAGCCAGTACCGCCGCGCCTCTTCCGGGCGGCCCTTGACGGATTCCTGGCAGACGATCACGTCGGGGGCGACCTTGGCGATCGCGTCGATGTGCGTCCGCCGGTACCGGGTCGTGCCGGGGATGTCGGCCCCGGCGTTGACCCCGCCGGCCAGTTCGATCAGATCGCCAACGAAGTTATCGGCCCCGGCCGCCGTCGGGCGGTCGGTGCCCATGACGAAGAGCACCCTGGGTGGGGGCTTGCCGCCGACGCGTTTTCGCACGGCCTGGATGCGAGCGAGAAAGGCGGCCCGCTGCGCTTCGGCCAGATCGGCCCGGCCGGCGATCTCGCCGATGCGCCGCATCGCCGCCGGCACGTCCCCCAGCCGCTCCAGCCGGAGCTGGACCACCTTCACCTCCGGGTTGATGTCGCGGACGCCCTTGAACTTCCCCGGGTCGCTCTGGGTGAGGATCACGTCCGGGCGCGTCTCCAGGATGAGCCCGGCGTTGATGCTGAAGGCGTCGCCGACGACGGCGCGGCGCTGCCTGGCGGGGAGCTTGCAGAACCGCGTCACCCCCACCACCTGGTCGCCCACCCCCATGTCAAAGAGGATCTCCGTGATCGCCGGGGAGAAGCTGACGATCCGCGGGCGGGGGGGCTCGGCGGGCGAAGCCGCCGCCGGCAGCACCAGAATGGCCAGGAGCATCCGCTTCAAGGGTGGCGCGATGGTAGGTCTCGCCGTTGGGGGTGTCAAGGTGATTGAATCCTGCCGAGGCCCCGACCCGCGGGCCGCTGCCCGCGGCGTCATGACTGGAGCTTCTGAAAGGCCGCCGGGAGGAAGTCGATCAGGTCCGAGGCGATCAGCGAGGCCTCTCCCCGCCTCCCCGCCGCCAGGTCGCCCGCCAGCCCGTGCACGTGAACCCCAAGACAGGCCGCGTCGAAGAGCCCCAGCCCCTGCCCGATCAGGGCGGCGAGAAGCCCGGTGAGCACGTCGCCGGAACCGCCCGTGGCCATGCCGGGGTTGCCCGTGTCGTTGACGTAGACGGACGTGGCGTCGGTGACGACCGTCCCGGCGCCCTTCAGGACGAGCACGAGGGGCGCGTCCGTCTGGGCCGGTTCGAGCCACTCGTTCGACGCGTCGATCGCCGCCTGCTCGCGGTCCAGTTGGATCTGGTCCGTCGAGACGCCCGTCAGCCGCGACAGCTCTCCCGGGTGCGGCGTCAGCACGATCGGGCAGCGCCGCACCGCCGGCCAGGGCTCGATGCTCTGAAGGTTGTTCAGCCCGTCGGCGTCCAGCACGACGGGCATCTCCTGCTCCAGCACCGCGCGGACCACGCCGGCGGCGCCCGGAGAGACCCCCATCCCCGGGCCGACGGCCAGCACGTCGGATCCCTCGGCCGGCTCGAGCACCTGCTGGACCGCCGACGGGCCGAGGGTGCCGTCCGGCCTGCACGACAGCGGAATCGAGGTGGCGCAGGCGCACAACGTGGCCACCGCCAACTGAACCGGCTCGGGGGCGGCGATCGTCACCAGCCCCGCCCCGCCCCGGAGGGCGGCGTTGGCAGCCAGGGCCGGCGCGCCGATCATCCCGCGCGACCCGCCCACCACCAGCACCCGGCCGAAATCGCCCTTATGGGCCTCGGGTTCTCGCTGCGACAGGCTGGATAGCAACTCGAAAAAGCCGCTCTGTTGATCCGACGCATCACCCATCGATCTCGCTCACCACCCCCCGCTCACCACCCGGTTCCCGACTCCTCAGTTCCCGGTTCCTGTCGTTCGCCCCTCCGCCGTCTGCTGGTTGATCATCGCGGCCGTGTACCCGGCAGCGAATCCGTTG
>CAZNSB010000679.1:0-2880 GCA_964575155.1 uncultured Planctomycetaceae bacterium
ACTTCATGGTGGCGATCTCCCGGAATCGCTCGGTCACGCTCATCAGCATGGCGTTGGCCACCCCCACCACGCAGACCAGGAAGCTGATGAGGATCAGCCACGCCGTCCGACGCGAGAAGCCCATCCACCCGCCTTCGGCCTCCTCGGGGAGGGTGGAGAGGATCTCCGCCAGGCGGCTCATCGCCAGCTTCCGGGAGGCCACCCGGACCATCCGCTCCGGCTTCAGGGTCAGCAGCTCCGGGAGCGCCTCCTCGGTGTCGCGAATCCGGTTCTGGGCCTCCTCCCGCGCCGACGGAATCAACCCCTGAAGCCAGCGGGCGCCCTCGGGGTCGGCGGCGGCCCGGAAGAGGTGCTCGCCCTTGACCTTGGCCACCCGGACGTCGAGGCGTTCGGCGAGCGCCCGGCGGATGCGCTCGTAGCGAACCAGCCTGCCCAACTGCGCGGGGTCCCATGCAACGGGCCCCGGCCGCGAGGGCATCGACGCCGGGGCAACGGCCTTCCCCAGCCCGGCCGAGGCCAACGCCGACACCTGCGCCGCCGGCAACGCCGCCAGCTCTGACAGCCGGACCAGGTCCTGACGCGTCTCCTCGATCTCCTTCTCCATCTGGCGGCGCGACGTGGCGACCTTCTCCCGCAGCCAGCCGGACCCCTTCCGCGTGGAGGCGATCTCGTACAGGTCGCCTCGCACCAGGTCCTTCACCTCGACGCGCACCCTCCCGGCGACGGCGCCGCGGAGGATGCGGTTGTCCAGCGGGTCCAGCAGCCGCTTGGCGTCGAGCTCCAGCTCGGCCTGTTCCTTCAGCACCCGGCGCTCTTCGGGGGCGAGCACGAACCCGTGACGACCCAGCAGCGCGAGGCCCTCCTCCGGCCCGCGCAGCCGCTCCAGCACCGAGACCTTCTTGAACTCCGGCGCCAGGGCGGCGACGGCGGCGGCGTGCCCGGCGAGGATCCTCTTCCGCAGCGGCGCGGTGTCGTTGAACTGCCTGACCATCTCCTCCACCCAGTCGCGATCGTGCCCGAACGACGTCCGCACGTCGCGGACCTTGGCGGCGAACTGGTCCAGGGCCTTGGCGTCCTGGAGGAGGGCGATGGCCTGCTCGCCTTCCTCCGAGCCCACCAGCGCGCTCCGCTCGCCCGGATCGAGCCGCCCCAGGAAGCGCCAGAACTCCACCTGCCGGTCGGCGGAGGCCTTCACCCTCGCCAGCTCCTCGTCGGTGAGATTCCCCCAGACCCGAAGCTCCCCCCACGCCGGCGCCCCCGGCCGGACCCCCGCACCCGCCAGCCGCTCCGACAGGCCCTCGCCCGTCATCTCCGCCGCCAGCTTGCTGACCCACTCGGTCAGCAGCCGGTCCCCCGCCGTCCGCGCCTGGATGTCCCGCGTCACCTCCCGGTCCACCGTGCTCGTCGAGAGCATCATCATCAGGAACGACACCGCCAGCGAGACGATCACCACCGTCACCGAGGAGCGGAACAGGCGATACCGGATGCCCCGCAGGCAAAGCTGGAAGCACCTCCGCAACGGAAGGCTCACCTGATCGCGGACTTCGATCTCTTTCATGGAAGCTCTTCCGGCCGCGGCCCGCCGAGGCGCGGGCGGTTTCAGGCTCCTACCAGGGCGATGATCCCTCGCCGCAGCAGTTCCCGGAGGAACTGGGTGACGGCGAGCTGGCTCTCGCGAAAGCCAAGTTTATGCTCCCGGGCGAAGATTTCAATAACCTCTTCGACGTTCCGCCGCCCGTCGCACAGCTCCAGCACCGCCGTCCCCGCCCCGTCCAGCTCCACCCGGCGATGCGTGCTCCACGGGAGGACCCAACTGACCGGCGGGATCAGCCAACGCGGCCGGCGGACCGGGACCGACACCACCGCCCCCTCGCCCGCGCGGGCGATCTCGGCGGCCTGGTTCTTCTGCGGCACCGCCGACAGCAGCCTGGACACCGCCCTCCGGCGGTCGGAGGCGGCTTTCTGTTGCGAGCGTTTCTTCATCCGACTCCCGGACCGACGCGGACGCGTCGGCAGCAGGTAAGCTCCAGCGGGGCGGGGAACTCCACGTCCCCCCCGCCACGCTGCCACACCGCCACCCGGAAGACCCGCTCCGCCGCCGGGCACGACCACGCCAGGTCCACCCGGCTAACGCCCACCCCCAGCAGCGCCCGCAGCAGGTTCGTCCGCCGGCTGTGCACCTCCGGGCCCCGGTGCCCGCCGAAATCGCTCGACAGCTCCCGCCGGACACGGTACCCCGCCGGGACCTCAGACCGAAGCCACTCACTCAACGGCACCTTCAGCCAGTATTTCTCCATCGCCATCCGCTCTATGCTCAACCCCCTCTGCCCCCGCCCGGGGCGGCGAAAATCCCACGTCACCCGACCCACCTGGTTGCTGCAAGACGCCAGCTCGTAGCTGCCCGGAAGGACCGCCGAGAGCCCCAACGCCTGCCACCGGGCCGACTCCGACCGCTCCTGCGGGGCGATCGACTCCAGCACCGCCCGCTCGGCCTGGCGGTCCCGCCCCCCCGGCCACGTCAGGACCACCTGCACCAGCCACTTCGCCTTCTCGAAGTGCCGCCCCGCGTGCACGATCGACCCGGGCTGCTCCCGACGCACCATCCCCTCCCAGCCCCGCACCCCCGTCAGCGGCGACGTCGGGCGGTCCCGGTAGCTCCGCCGAAGCCGGTCGTACATCTCCGGGAGGTCCGGCCGGCGCAGCACCGGGTGCCACTGCACCTCCAGCCGCTGGAACCGGCGGTCCACGAAGACGCAGCGTCCGGGCTCGCCGGGACCGGCGAGGAAGCCCGCCTCCCACTCCGCCGGGTGGGCGATCTCCATCCCCCGCCAGCACGTCCGCTCGAACCCCGCCGGCAGTGTCTGCTCGTCCGTTCTGGTC
>CAZNSB010000680.1:0-2872 GCA_964575155.1 uncultured Planctomycetaceae bacterium
CGCCTGGGGCGTCCGCCGGGCGCGGAGCCCGGCGCACTCTGCCGGCGAGAAGGCGTGGTTCGTCTTCTACGGCATCGCCTCCACGCTGTACCGGCTTTTCATCATCGCCGTGATCCTGCTGTTCCTGTCGGACCGGCTGCCGGACCCGCTGTTCGTCCTGGGGGCGATCCTGGCGGCGGCGGCGGCGGTGGTCATCCTGCTCGTCCCGGTGTTCAAGTTCGCCCACTACCTGCTCACCCACGCCGAGCTGCTGCGGACCCGGGGGCGGGCGGTCGCCACCACGCTCTTGACGGTTGCCGGCGTGCTGGCGGGGCTGGGGCTGGTCCCCGTCGCCGACCGCTGGCGGGTGGACGGCATCGTCGAGCCGGTCCGCATGGCCATGGTCTTCGCCGAGGCCGACGGGTTCGTCGAGGCGTTCCTGTCCTCCGGGCAGACCGTCGCCCCCGAGGGCGAGCCGCTGCTGCGATGCGTCAACCGCCAGCTCGCCGCGCAGCACGAGCAGATGCTGGCGGAGCGCCGCCGGGTGGAGGCCCGGCAGCGGGCGTCCCGGGTGCAGGAGCCCGCCGCCGGGCAGGTCCTGGCTGAGGAGCTGGCGGCGCTGGCCGTCAAGCTCCGGTACGTCGAGGACCAGCTTTCCGCGCTGGTGCTGCACGCCCCGCTGGAGGGCAAGTGGGTGGCGCCGGGGATCGAGCGTCTGCGGGGCAGCTACGTCCGGCGGGGCGACCCGATCGGCCTGGTCGCCGACCCGACCGAACTGATGATCCGCGCCGTCGCCACGCAGGAGGCCGCGGCGATGCTCAACGAGGCCCGCCCGGAGGTGGAGATTCGCGTCCGCCGCCGCCCGGACATGGAGCTGGGCGGAAGAATCCTCCGCATCCTCCCGGCCGGGCAGGAGCAGCTCCCCTCGGCCGCCCTGGGCTACGCCGCCGGCGGGGCGATGCCGACCGCCTTGGACGATCCCACCGGGACGAAGGCGGCGGAGCGGTTCTTCGAGATCCGGATCGCCCCGGAGACCGGCAGGGGCGTGCGGCTGTTGAGCGGGCAGCGGGTGGTGGTGCGCTTCAGCCTCCCGGACAAACCCCTGCTGGCCCAGTGGTGGCTGTCCCTGCGGCAACTGTTCCAGGAAAGGTTCCACATCTGAGATGACCCGCGTGCCGAGCGGAACCTGGAGGATGCTGGCCCAGCGGCCGCGCAGCGGCGAGCTGCCCAAGGGCCTGGACGCCGCCTGGGACGCCGCCGCCGGCCTGACCATGCGACTCGTGCCGCGCACCCGCCGCTTTCTCTCCCGCGCCAAGAAGGTGCTCGCCTGCCAGAAGCGATTCGCCGACGCCAGCGACGGAAGGCTGCGGGAGGCAGCGGGCGGGCTCAAGGACGTCTTTCGCCTCGGGCGGGAGACCCCCGCCGACCTCCACCGGGCCTTCGCCCTGGTCCGGGAGGTGGCCTGGCGGCAGCTCGGGGAGCGCCCCTTCCCCGTGCAGGTCGCCGGCGCCTTGGCCCTCGAAGCCGGGTGCGTCGCCGAAATGGCCACCGGAGAGGGCAAGACCCTCACCGCCACGATGCCGGCCACGGTCGCCGGCTGGCGGGGGCGGGGCTGCCACATCATCACCGTCAACGATTACCTCGCCCAGCGCGACGCGGAATGGATGGGGAAGATCTACCGCTTCTGCGGGCTGCGCGTCGCCCACATCGAGCAGGGCACGCCTCCCCCCCAGCGACGGGCCGCGTACCAGGCCGACATCACCTACTGCACGAACAAGGAAGTGACCGCGGACTTCCTTCGTGACCGGCTGGCCCTCGGCCGGCTGCGAGGGCTGACGCCGGCGCTGCTGGCGAAGATCGCCGAGGGCAGCGACAGCGGCACCGGGCGACTCGTCCAGCGCGGGCTCCACTACGCCATCGTGGACGAGGCCGACTCCGTCCTCATCGACGAGGCCGTCACCCCCCTGATCATCTCCGGCGACGCCCCCAACCCCGAGCAGGTCGAGGCCTTCCGACAGGCCGTCCAACTCGCCGCTCGGCTCCGGCCGCACGGGCACTATCGCGTCAACCACCGGTATCGCGAGGTGGAGCTGACCTCGCGGGGGAAGGAGGAGCTCGCGAGGCTGGCCGAAGACCTCGGCGGCGTGTGGGCGGGCGCGCGGCGGAGGGAAGAGCTCGTCGTCCAGGCGCTGACGGCCGGGGAGTTCTACCTGCTCGACAAGCAGTACGTCGTCCAGGAAGAGAAGGTGATGATCGTGGACGAGTTCACCGGCCGCCTCATGCCCGACCGGGAATGGCGCGACGGGCTCCACCAGGCGGTCGAGGCCAAGGAGGGCATGCAGGTCAACCCGCCCAAGGACACCTACGCCCGCGTCAGCTTCCAGCGGTTCTTCCGGCTGTACCGGAAGCTGGCGGGGATGACGGGCACGGCGGCGGAGGCGTGGCGGGAGTTCTGGCAGATCTACCGCCTGCCGGTGGCGGTGATCCCCACCAACCGCCCGTGCGTTCGCGACGTGCAGCCGGACCTCGTCTTCGCCACCGAGCCCGCCAAGTGGCAGGCCGTCGTCGAGGAGATCCGCCGCGTCCACGACGCCGGGCGGGCGGTCCTGGTCGGAACCCGCAGCGTCCGAGCCAGCGAGCACCTCAGCGGGCTGCTGGCCGGCGAGGCGCTGGATCACCAGGTCCTCAACGCGGTCCGGCACCGCGAGGAGGCCCAGGTCGTCGCCGCGGCGGGGCTGGGCGGAAAGATCACCGTCGCCACCAACATGGCCGGCCGCGGCACCGACATCAAGCTCGGCAAGGGCGTGGCCGGGCTGGGCGGGCTCCACGTCATCGCCACCGAGCGGCACGCGGCGGGGCGGATCGACCGGCCGTTATTCGCGCGGTGCGCCCG
>CAZNSB010000681.1:0-2865 GCA_964575155.1 uncultured Planctomycetaceae bacterium
CGTCATCACCCTCGACATGGGCCTGGCCAACGGCCTCGACCAGGTCATTCCGCTGGACATCGCGATCCCCGTGGGCCAGGAGCTGACGTTCCATGCCCTGTCGAGCGCCGGGACGGCCATCTGCTCCGCCGTCGCCCACATCGCCACCGGAGGGTAAGCGCCCATGCCGCCCGAGGCCCAAGAGAAGGCCGTCAACGCCCCTCAGCTAGAGCTGCGGGGCCTGGACCGGGTCCCCGAGTGGTTCTCCTGTTTCCTGGAGTCCAATGGCCTACAGCACACGCTAGCCCACCTGGTGGGCCTGGACGGGGACCAGTCCCGCCTGGCCGGCGTCAACGCGCTCGGCGCGCTCCTGACGCTGTCCCCGCTACTCTCCCGGCCCCCCGACGAGGAAGGCGAGATTGACGAGGCGGTGGAGCCCACGTACGTGTTCACCATCCCGGCCCCCCGGATCGTGGTCTACACCCTCCGCGAGACAGGGACCGACGCGGACGGCGTGCTCTACGATATGATCAACGCCGGGACCAAGCGGCAGCTGTGGCCGGCCCGCAAGGGTGAGCTCCGCGCCGCCCGCGCCCAGCACCTGGCCCTGTGGCTCGCGTCGGACACCGGGGACGCGCATTGCCTGTGGAAGACGTGGGCCCTGTGAGGAGTCGTCCGATGCTGTCCACTACGCGCCGCCGCGTCCTGCTGTTCGTTCTCCTGGCTGTGGCCGTCGGGGGCCTCGCACCGCTGACCGATCTGCTGGACGGGGACGGCACGGCCGCCACGGCCGCCGCCGCCAGCACGATCGGCCCTGGGTCGGGCAACCCCGAGTCCCCGACGGCCGCGCCCGCCCCCACGGCCGCGCCCGTCATCGTCGTCGCCCGCACCGAGTCCCTGGTCAAGTACCTCGACCTGGTGATTCGGCTCCTCACCCTCCTGGTCGCCTGGTTCCTTGAACGCAAGGAGAACGGGAAGTGAAGGACGCGTCCGAGCCCATCCCGTATCTGACGGTCCTGCACCCGATCAACTTCTGCGGCGGGGTCGCGCACCGCCCCTTCGACCGCGTGCGCGGCCGCGAGCAACACCGCGAGGGCCTGCGCCAGTCGCAGCTCCGGCGCCGCGAGCGCCGCAAGCGCCGCCTCGAGGGGTAGCCTGGCCAGCCCGAGCTGCCCAACTGCTCGAGGAGTAAAGTCCCCCGGCCGGGGGACATCGGCGATCGCAGCTCTGGCCAGGCCGCGGATTCGGCTCAATGCTCTGTGCATTTACACGGGGAGGCGGTCTAGCCTGGAGGCCCGACTCATGGCCGACGCGCCGACGCAGTTCACCATCCTGGACATGCAGGACCTGCCGAGCCCGGACCCGAAGCGCCGGGGCAAGATGGACCGGATCGTGGTCTATGAGATCGCCCCGGACAACCGGGCCGTGCTCCGCATGCCCAAAGAGGAGTTCACAGAGGACACCCTGCGAGCTGGGGTCCGCGCCCAGCAAGAGGAGCGCGGACAGTGGCTGAGCAAGAGTTTCCGCCTGTAGAGGAGTCCCTCGCCGCCGTCGCCGACAAGCTCGGCGGCCTGCTCCGCCAGCTCGTCTACCCCGAGGGCGTCACCCTCCAGAAGTTCCCCGACATCTGGGACTCGACCCTCTCCGAGATCGCCGCGCACCTGGCCGCCACGGCCGAGGCCGGCCCCGCCCTGGTCAACGTCCTGGGGGACCGCCTGGCCGGCCTGGGGGACCTCTACCAGGGCCTGTCGCTACAGACCGAGACCCTCGACCGGATCGCCGAGCGCATGGCCCTTGCCCCCCTGGTCGAGGCCGTCGCCGAGGGCCTGGTCCCGCCCCTGGTCGAGAGTGCCGGGCAGCTCGAATGCGTCTGCGAGTCCCTCCAACCCGTCCATACCGACCTGGTGGGCCTCGCGACCGAGGTCCACGACTTCTCCGACGCCATGGCGCAGATGCTCTACCGCCTCGTCCACGAGCTGAAGGATAAGGTCGTCGAGGTCAACGTGGACGCAACGTTCGACCTCTCCGAGGCCGTCGCCGCGCTGCTCGCCGGCCTGGCCAACATGGCCCCCGACTTGCTGCCCCCGGCCCCCGTCGCCGGGGTGTCCAAGCCGGGCAGCGTCTTCGGCCAGGGTGTCCAGGCGACGGTCAACGCCGTGCGGGGCATCTTCGGCGGGGGCCTGCCCGGCGAGCTGACGATCCCCGGCCTGGTGGACCTCGCGCTGGGGGGAGCTGAGAGCGGGGCAGAGGCTTTCGCCGGCCGCTACGCCAGCACCGTCGCCGGACTCGTGGCCAAGTGCGGCGCTACCGGCAACCCTTCCGTGGGCGGGATCTTCGAGCCTGTCCTCTCCCTGGTCGAGTCCGCCTGGCAATCGCTCACAGAGGACGGCGTGGCCACCCCCGCGACCGCCTGGCGACGGGGAGTCGCCGCCTACGCCGGGGCCGTGGGGATCGGCCTGGCTACCTCTGCGATCGCAGGGCTAGCCGAGGCCGACGTCCTCGGCTGCGGCGACTTCAACTTCGGGTACGTCACCAGCGTCATGGGGAAGGCCGCCGGCTTCGACCCCATCGTCAACGCCTTCCTCCAACCCCTCTACCGCGCCTACCTCAACGAACCGATGCGCTACGAGACCAACCGCCTCGCCCGCCCCTTCATCCCCGGGGTCGGCGACCTGCTGCGCTTCCAGTACAAGCGCATCTTCTCCCGCAAGCCCGGCGACCCGGAGACCGCAGAACCGCCCTTCACCTTCCCGGAGTGCATGGCCTATGCCGGCTACTCCGACGACTGGATCGGCGTCTATGAGGACGACCTCTACCGCGAGCCCATGGCCCGCGACCTGCTCCTGATGGCTGAGGTCGGCGAGTTCAATGAGGACTGGTGGACCT
>CAZNSB010000682.1:0-2862 GCA_964575155.1 uncultured Planctomycetaceae bacterium
CACCCGGAGCACGAAGAACGGGCCGATCATCCCGCTGTTGTCGATCGCCACCAGCCGGCCGCGAACTCCGTACTTCGGATCGCTCAGAAGCTTGGCCATGGTCCCGTCTCCCGCATGGCATACAAGAGTTCCGCCGATTCTACCGCGGCGGCACCGCAGATGCCAGCGGGAAAGTCCCTCGCGGCGCCGGCGAACCTAAACGTTTAGCCGCGACCCCTGCCTGCCTCCGGCAGGTAGGCAGGCGCAGGGGAGCGGGTCTATTGCCCCCCGCCCGCGTCGGTGCGGAGGCGGAATTCGGAGTCCTGCTTGAGGTACAGCGTCTGGGTGGGGAAGGCGACCTCGATGCCCTCTTCGTTGAATCGGCGGAGCAGCTCCATGTTGAAATCGTGGGCGAAGGCCAGGGATTCCCAGAAGTCCGGGGGCGCGAACCAGTAATACACGATGATGTTCAGGCTGGCGGCGTTGAAGTCGTTGAAGTAGACGTTTCCCGGGCGGTCGGGGGGGAAGTGGTCCTTTCGGTCCCTGAGCATCTCCTGGAGGACCTGGACGGCGCGGGCCATCTTCTCGGGCGGGGTGTCGTAGGTGACGGTGACGTTGAGGACGCGTCGGATGCTTGGGCGGCGGGCGACGTTCTCCACGGGCGTGTCGGAGACCCTGGAGTTGGGGATGGTGACGAGGTGCCCGGCGAACGTGCGGATGCGGGTGGACCGGAACCCGACCTCCTCGATGAAGCCCTCGTGTTCGCCGATCCTGACCCAGTCGCCCATGGCGAAGGGGCGGTCGGCGAAGATGGTCACCGAGCCGAAGAAGTTCTTGAGGGCGTCCTGGGCAGCCAGGGCGAAGGCCAGGCCTCCCAGCCCCAGCCCCGCCAGCAGCGAGCCGATGTTCCACTGGAAGATGTTCTGGGCGATGAACAGCAGCACGACGATGACCACGAAGGCGCGCAGGGCCTTGCGGATGATGGGCACGAGCTGGTCGTCGAGCTGGGTCCGGGTCCTGGAGGTCCATCGCTTCAGGAAGACCTCCACGACGTCCACGAGGCGGTAGATGGCCCACCCGACGGCCAGGACCGCAACGGTCCTGCACGCCGACAGCCAGAAGCCCCTGAGGTCCTGCGAGGGCCCGACCCGCAGGTTCACCACGCCGACCGCGGCGATCAGATACAGCCCGCCGGCGAAGATCAGCATGGCGGCCGGTCCGGCAAGGGCACACAGGACCATCCCCAGCGCCCGCCCGCGGGGGCGATCCATCCACCATCTCCCCTGACGCTCCAGGAAGAAGCGGACGATCCTGCCGACGACGAACGTTGCGATCAGCAGTCCCAGCAGGCCGGCCCACTGCGCGACCGTGTTGTTGAGGAACCGGAGCCGATGCCACGGCATGTCGGCCGGAAACGTCGTCTGCCCCAGTGTCATCATGACCGGTGGCTCCCGTTGCTGTCACATCGGGGCAACTATATCATCCCCAGCCGGGGCTGTCACGGCCGGGCCTGGGTTTTGGGGGGGGGCGGGAATCGGGGGAAAAACCCTGTAGCGGCTGGATTCGTTTGGCCGAAGTGTAGGTAACGCCTGGCGCCCGACGTGATTCCGCCGGGGGCCGGGCACGACAGGGTTCATAACCGAACGCGGACCGGGGAGCGGCAACGGATTCCTCCACCGTTGCTCCCAAGAGAGGTCTCCCTCCGCCTCTTAATGCCCCCGGTCCGCTCTTTCTTATCGACCCGCCCCGCCCGAGCATTAGCAGACCCGCCCCCCGAGGTCCCTTTTTTTCGGAAGAGGTCCGTCTGTAGGGCCTGGGGGCAGGGACCGAATGCGGGCCGGGGAAAGATTGTTACGCCCGTGTTCAAAAGGGCTAATGTGGTTTTTGCCGCGGGCGGGGCGCAATTCTTTCTTGACGGCGGCGGCTTCGGCCGATTATAGTGAAGATAGGGACAGCGTAGGCGGGCGGCAGGAAGCTGCCCGGCCGCGCCTTGACAAACTGGTTGACGGCCGTGGAGCACAGGGCAAGCAGGCCGTCGCGCTAACCGGCGTCTATCCGCGCCGGGATGCAGAGCGGAGACCGGTCGGTCGCTGTTCGGTTCCGGTCGGATTGTCATCGGAAACGCCGCCGCCCGCGGGTGGTGCCGGCGGGGCCTCCGGGCCCGCCGCCGGCCGGCGAGGCGGAAGCCAACCCACAAAGGGCGTTGAACCGTTGCGGACGTCGCTGATTCGTCTCCCCTGGCGGGGCGACGAGGCCTTCGGGTCATAGATGTTTGAGGCAGCGAATCTCGTGGCTCAGTGGATTGCGGACGTGTCGGAAGCGAGACGAGCAGATGGGGCGCCCGGGGCCCGCGCCGGTGCGGGCGGGGCACGGGGCCGCAGGAAGGCGAACCCGGCAAGCTCAGATACGTCCCAGGCCACCTGAATTCAATCTGACCTGAGGAGGAAGCGCGCAAGCCTGCCTGCCACGCACGCGGCGGCGGCGGGAGTTTCCCGCCGCGCCCCTGCGATTCCCCCCCGGCCGCTGAGACGGGAGGAGCGAGAGATGTCCAGTTGCGCGCTTCTTGCAGAAATGGGCCCGGGGCTGTCCGCCGCCATCGCCGCGGCCGGCGGGGTGCTCGGCGGGGTCGTCCTGGGGATTGTGATCCGGGGGTTCCTGGACCGGCTGCGCAAGACCTCGGTGGAGAAGGAGATCCAGGCCCAGATCGCCACGGCGGAAGCCCAGGCGGAGCGAATCAAGGCGCAGGCGGACGCCGAGGCCAAGAGCCAGTTCCTCAAGCGGCGCGAGGCCTTCGACGCCGAGACCCGGAACGGCCGGAAGGAGCTCCGGGTCGAGGAAAAGCGACTCTCCAAGCGCGAGGACCTCATCGACCAGAAGATGGAG
>CAZNSB010000683.1:0-2859 GCA_964575155.1 uncultured Planctomycetaceae bacterium
CCGCGATCATCCGCCAGACGCGCCCGAGGAACCGGTGCACGCCCGGAACGTCGCGAGTGTTCCACGGCTTGGACGCGTCCAGCGGGCCCATGAACATCGCGTAGGGGCGGAAGGTGTCGGCCCCGTATTCGCCGACCACCTCGTCGGGGTTGATGACGTTCTTGAGGCTCTTGGACATCTTCTCGACCGTCTCGGTCAGCTCCTCCCCGGTCCCCTTGTGCCGGGGGCGGGCGCCCGAGGCGTCCACGTCCTCGTACCCCACGCACACCCGGCGGGAGTCGCGGTAGGCGAACGAGCGGATCATGCCCTGGTTGAAGAGCTTCCCGAAGGGCTCGGGCGTCGAGACGCAGCCGAGGTCGTACAGCACCTTGTGCCAGAACCGCGCGTACAGCAGGTGGAGGACGGCGTGCTCGGCCCCGCCGACGTAGAGGTCGACCCCGCCCGGCGACATCCAGTACCTCTCCGCGTCGGCGCCGCAGAAGGCCTGATCGTTCTTCGGGTCGATGAAGCGGAGGTAGTACCAGCAGGACCCGGCCCACTGGGGCATGGTGTTGGTCTCGCGCTTCGCCGGTTTCCCGCAGGCAGGGCAGGTCGTGTTGACCCAGTCGTCGGCCTTGGCCAGCGGCGGGCTCGGCGGGGCGTCGGGGTCGTCGGACGCCGCCGGCGTGAAGTCGGCCATCTCCGGCAGCTCCAGCGGCAGCTCCGTGTCCGGGACGGACACGGCCCCGCACTGCTGGCAGTGCACGATGGGAAACGGCTCGCCCCAGTAGCGCTGCCGGCTGAACAGCCAGTCGCGGAGCTTGTAGTTGGCCGCGAACCGCCCCAGCCCGGCGGCTTCCAGGTCGGCGGTGATCTTCTCAACGAACTCGGCCGACGGCAGCCCGTCGTACTCGCCGGAGTTCACCGCCACGCCTTCGTCCACGTACCCGCGCCACTCGATGCCCTCGGGCGGGACGACGACCTGGACGACGGGCAGGTCGAACTGCTCGGCGAAGGCCAGGTCGCGGGTGTCGTGCGCGGGCACGGCCATGATCGCGCCCGTGCCGTAGCCCGTCATCACGTAGTCGGCCACCCAGATGGGGATCCGCTCGCGGTTGACGGGGTTGACGGCGTAGGCGCCGGTGAAGACGCCGGTCTTCTGCTTCGTCTCGGCGGTCCGCTCCAGTTCGGACTTCTTTGAAGCTTCTTCCACGTAGGCTCGCACCGCATCTTTCGGTAAAGCCCACGGATGGCCATCCGTGGGCTTTGCACCCTTCCACGCGTCCGGGGTCTCGGGGGGCCATTCGTCGGCGGTGATGCGCCCCACCAGCGGGTGCTCGGGGGCAAGCACCATGTACGTCGCCCCGAACAGCGTGTCCGGGCGGGTCGTGTAGACGCGGATGACGTCCTTCTGTTCGGTGGCACAGGTTTGTAACCTGTGCCCAAAGGCCCTGCCGTCTTCGCTTCGCACCTCATCTGCGTTCACGTACAGCCAGGGATATGCACTGAACTCGCTGGCAAGTCCGCGCCTCACCGGGTTGTCGCAGACATAGTAGATGAACCTGGTCAGCCAATCGCTGTCTCGGACGATGTGGTCGAAGCTCTCGTCTTGCCAGAGCGGCCCGGTCCGGCCTTCGCGCCGGTTCACCTCCCGCGCGGAGTGACGCCTGATTCCCCGGAGGATATCTGAGAGCTGATGTCCTTCGAGCGGCCGGAGGATCATGTGGACGTGGTCGTCCAGCACGACGGCCGCGTACACGACAGCCCGCTCCTCGTGCCAATGCAGGGCGGCCTGAAGAGCCAAGCCGCGATCCTGGGGGCCCAAGGTGCGGCCCTTGGCAGCCCGGAACGTCACAAAGTAGGTCGCCCCCGGCATGGTGATGTGGGGGAGGTTCCGGATTGAGCGCATCAGGTCCGGACTGGCCGGCTGCCCCGGGGGGTAGGGATCGCAACCATGGAATGAATCGGCACTGAACTGGGGCCGGCTAGATTCGTCGAGGGACGCGATGTTGGCAAGTTCATCCGTCGGCACAGGTTGAAAACCTGTGCCACCAGCCAGCGGGAAGTCCACGTCGGCGCCGGTGCTCTTTCCGATCCAGTTCCGCTGCATGAGCTTGATCGGCTCGGGCCAGTCCACCTTGTCGACGTCTTCCAGCAGGCGGTCGGCGTAGGCGGTGATGCGGAGCATCCACTGCCGGAGGCCGCGGCGGTAGACGGGGAAGTCCCCGCGGACAGAGCGGCCCTCGCTGGTGACCTCCTCGTTGGCCAGCACCGTCCCCAGCCGGGGGCACCAGTTCACCGGCACCTCCGCCATGTAGGCGAGGCGGTACTCGTCCAGCAGCCGGCGGAGCTGGTCGGGGGCGAGCTCCTCGAAGGGCACCGTGCCGGCGGGGACGCCGCCGACGGCCTCGAGGTCGCCCATCGCCGGAGCGGGCACGACGTTGCCGCCGAGGTCCACCACCAGCTCGCCCGCCTCGAGCTTGTTGAGAAGCTCGCCGATGGGGCGTGCGGCGTCGGCGGCGGGGTCGTACCAACTGTTGAACATCCGGAGGAAGACCCACTGCGTCCAGCGGTAGTACGCCGGGTCCGTGGTCGCCAGCCGGCGCGACCAGTCGTAGCTGAACCCGAGCATCCTGATCTGCCGCTCAATGTTGGCGATGTTGGCGGCGGTGGTCTGGCGTGGATGGACGCCGTGCTCGACGGCGTACTGCTCGGCGGGCAGGCCGAAGGCGTCGTAGCCCATCGGGTGCAGCACGTTGAAGCCCTTCATCCGGGCGGCCCGGGCCACGATGTCGGTGGCGACGTATCCCATCGGATGACCGACGTGCAGCCCCGCCCCCGACGGGCATGGGAACATGTCCAGTATGTAAACCTTGGGCC
>CAZNSB010000684.1:0-1546 GCA_964575155.1 uncultured Planctomycetaceae bacterium
GTGGTGACGAGCCAGGCCCCCGGATACCTTCGCGTGTGGGAGGTGCCCGCCCGGCAGATCGAGGAGCTGGTGATCGTCCCCCGGTCCGGCGACGCGAGCCTGTGGTTTCGCGGCCCGGCCCTGATGCTGCAGGGGTGCGGTCAGCGCGTGGCCTTCGGCCACTGCCTGGACGCCGCCGAGCAGGCGTGGATGAAAGACGTGCTGGACCTGTTCCTCGTGGGCAAGCTCTCGCCGGCGCGGGAGGGAGCCGCCGAGGGGGAGGCCGAAAGCGGCGCGGCGGCGGGCTCGGTCTCCGCGGCCGCTTCGGGCAGGTGGGACAGGACGGTCCACGCGGACACCGGCCTGCGCCTGGGCGCACTGGCGGCAGCGCTCTGCTGGGCCGGCTGCATGGTCCTGCTGGCCAGTCATCTCGAAGGCGAGCGGCGCGCCGAAGAGGCGGAGCGCGCCAAGTCGGCCGCCGAGACGGAGGAGGTCATCCGCACCGTCCGCCGGACGGCGGAGGCCCTGCGGGAGCTCCAGCGAGAGGCCGCCGCGGCCATGAAGAGGCAGCTCTCCCCCGTGCAGGCGGAGTTGCTTGCGGCGCTTCGGAGGGGCAGCGCCGCCGCCGTCGAGAAGCTTTGGGTGCCCGATGACCTCGCCGCGAAGCTGGAGCGGGCGGCGGACAACGGCGACCGCCGGCAGCGGGCGGTCGAGGCCTTCGCGGCGTTCAGCCGGCTGCTGGGCGATTCGCCGGCCGAGGCCGTCGTGACGAGCATCCCGCCGGCCAAGGGCCGGATCGGCGAGCGAGGCCTGCCCGGCAGCCAGCGGGGCGCGGTGATGCTGGCCCGGATCGCGACGTTCGGCTTTCGCCTGCGCGTTGCCGACGGCCCGGAGCGGCGGATCGACTTTGAGTTCCGTAAGATCGGGCGGTCGTGGTATCTCACGGACGTCCGGACGAGCGAGGCCCCGCTGGCTGGCGCCAGCCGGCCGGCGCCATGACCATCCCCGGGGCCGCGCGTGCCACGGTCAAAGGCAAAGTCGCCAACAACGCGACTTTGCCTTTGACCGTGCCGTGCCGCCGCGGAGAGATGCACGGTCAAGTCCCGGCGGACCGGGACTTGGCCGTGACACGGGGCGAGAAAACAGTCGCCCGGCGCCGCTGGATTGACGTACAAGATGACATTTGATGGCACCAGGAAGGTGGGCAAGGGCGTGGCTGGCGCAGGTGGCGGTGGCGGCCGCTGTGGGCGGGGCGGCGCCGGCGGCCGACTGGCCCCAGTGGCGCGGGCCGGGACGCACCGGCGTGACGCCGGAGGCCTCGGGCTATCCCCACGGCTGGCCGCCGAAGAGGCTGTGGGGGCGGAACGTCGGCAAGGGGTGCACCTCGCCGATCCTCGTCGGCGGGCGGATGTACGTGATGGGCTGGCACGGGCGGCGGGGTCGAGGCAATCCGGTCGGCACGGACGCGGTCCTCTGCCTCGACGCCGCCACGGGGCGCGAGCTTTGGAAGCAGACCTACCCCTGCCGATACCAGAGCCGCCTGCGGACCGGCGACACGGGCGCCTAC
>CAZNSB010000684.1:1556-2852 GCA_964575155.1 uncultured Planctomycetaceae bacterium
GCCTACGGCGGGCCGTCGTCCACGCCGACCTTCGACGCGCAGAGCGGCACCCTCCACACGCTCAGCATCGACGGAGACCTCCGCTGCTGGGACACCAGCCAAAGAGGGCGGCTCCTCTGGGCCAGGAACTTCCACGATGAATACAAGGTCCGGCGGCGGCCCGACGCGGGCAAGGGGACCCGAGACTACGGCTTCACCAGCGGGCCGTTGATTCACGGCAAGCTCGTCGTCGTCGAGGTCGGCAGCGACAAGGGCACGGTCATGGCCTTCGACAAGAAAACGGGCCGGCCGCGATGGGCCAGCCACTGCCGCGAGCCCGCCGGGCACAGCTCCGGAGCGGTTCTGCTGAAGCTGAACGGCCGCGACTGCATCGCCAACTTGACGCTGTTCAGCCTGATCGTCATGGGCGCCGACGCCGGCGGCGCGGGAGAGACCGTCGCCCGGCTGCCTTGGCAAACGGACTACGCGAATAACATCCCCACGCCCGCCGTGGCGGGCAACCGCATCCTCGTCACCTCCAGCTACAACCGAAGCCGGACCAGCCTGGTCGAGATCACCCCGGGCCGGGCCCGGACGTTGTGGACGGCCCGCCACCACGCCAAGGTGGGCAGCCCGGTGATCTACAAGGACCGGGTGTTCCTGGTTCACGGCTCGATCCAGTGCCTGGACCTGGCGACGGGAAAGCTGAAGTGGCGCGGCGGGAGCCTCGGCCACGGGACGTGCCTGGTCGCCGCCGGCGATGACAAGCTCATCGCCTTCGGCAAGGGCCGTGTCGTCCTGCTGGACGCGATGGCCAAGGACGGCGCGTATCGCGAGCTGAGCGGCCTGAGCGGGGTTCTTCGCGGCACGTGCTATCCGCACGTGGTCCTCGCCGGCGGAGTCCTCTGCTGCAAGGATCGGGATGGCAACCTGGTATGCTTTTCGGCGCGTCCGCGTGCGGCCGAGCCCGCGGCCAGGGGCTCCGAAGCGCCGAAGTCGGTCGTGAAGTCGCCGCCGGCCCGTTGACGCCTGGCGGCGCCGCACCCGGAGAGGAGGCATGCAATGCGGTGGACCGTTCTGGTCGGCATCCTTGCGGGCCTGGCGTAGTGCCTCGGACTCCTCCTCGTCCCAGACGAAATCGCCGGAGGCCTTGTCCTTCTCCGATGGCTCGGCGATCCCGTCGTCGTCGATCTTGGCGGCTTTGCCCGAGGCCTTGCGCGCGGCGGGCTTCGCCGCGCCAGCTTTGCCGGCTGTGTTGGCCTTGGCGGCGGACGCCTCGCCGTCGACACCTCCGCGCTCTCGCGCGAGGCGCTCGCC
>CAZNSB010000685.1:0-2832 GCA_964575155.1 uncultured Planctomycetaceae bacterium
GGTGTTCTTGTCCCGTCATCTTCCCCCGACTGTTACCTTGGATTGAACCAGGCCGTTCCATGATCCTATCCGACCTTCGTGGCGGCGTCCCTGGCGGTCGCTTCGAGGCTTAAGGACGAATTGCCAGCATCCTCGTCCCATTCCGGCTCCCATTGGAGGTCTGTTTCCTTGTTCCAGGTCTCCCGTGGCCAAATGGCCTGCAGCAGCCCCGCCCTACTTGGGCGGCTCGTCGAGCTTCCACCGCTCGCGGCGGATGAGCGGGGTCTTGAACGTCGCCTGGATTCGGTGAGTCTTTTCGAGGTGGTCGAGGCAGGCGCGGAGGCAGCCTCGGCCGACGCAGATGCCGCGATGGCGGAAGCGGTGGTCGAGGAAGCTGTAGTAGGCGGGCTTTTCGCCGTCGGCCTCCGACCCGCTCCAGAAGGGGCTGAAGCGCGGGTCGTCGCCGCGGTGGACGGGCCCGCAGGCGGCGGCGTCGAAGGGGGCGTGGGCGAACTCGCGTCCCTCGATGGTGAGCTTCACGTCGCGCGATTCGCCGATGGCGCAGGCCTCGCACTCGCGCACGCACGACAGGCACCCGTCGCAGATCGTCCCCTCCAGCAGCGGCGTGGGCTTCAGCTCCGCGTCGGTGAAGACGGCGAAGACCCGCTGCCGCGGGCCGAACTGCGGCGTCAGCAGCAGCTTGGAATGCCCCAGCTCGCCCAGCCCGGCGGCCGCGCCGATGACGCGCAGCGAGACGAACCCGTCGGGTCCGGCCGGCTGGTCCGGTCGGGTCCTTCGCCCCGTGTGCGGGCAGAACGGGTTGTGGACGGGCAGGGAGGTGAAGCCGTCGGCCTCCAGGCACATCACCACCGCCCGGAGGACCTTGGGGGCGATGATCTCGTTGAGGTACCAGTACGAATCGCAGTTGTACGCCTGCCAGTAGGTGCCCTCCTCGACGGCCGCCAGCGCCCCGCGGGGCTGGCGGACGGCCACGGCGACCACCGTCCGCGTCTGCGGGAAGAGGGTCCGCGGATGCAGCCCCGCCGGGGCGGCCTCGAAGCGGGCGATCGGGGCAAAGCCCACCAGGTCGGCCCCGGCCTGGCCGGCGGCCTCACGAACGCGCTGGGTAAGAGAACCCATGATTTCACCTCCGCCCTCTCAGCTCAGAAGCTGTTTCGCAACCCGGTGTGGCATCCCGATGTACATCGGGATCTCGCCCGTGTTCCCGCGGTTCTTCGCATGGGCGGGCCCTTGACAGCGGCTGTCAAGGGCGGGACGCCCATGTCACGTTATGAAAAGCAGTTTAGCCGAAGACGCCGCCGGACGAACCGCTTTCTTCGGGCGGCTCAGCCGCGGGCCGGCGCCGGGGCGGGCCGGGGGACATCCGGGCGGCGGCCAGCAGATGGATCAGCCCCCCGACGGTCACGATCGCGAACAGGGCGCGGATGCCGACGGCCTCCGCCAGCCAGGCGCCCGCCAGCGGGAGCAGCGTCAGCGGGCTGGTGACGGTGTTGAGAAAGCCCACGTAGGAGATCCGCCGGTGGGCCGGGGCCGTGGTCACCAGGAAACGCGCCCCGCCGATGACGGTGCCCTGGAGCGAGACCCCCATCACCACCAGGGCCAGCATGTACACCAGCAGGGGCAGGTCCAGCTCGGTGCGGACCAGGGGCAGGGCGACGGCGAAGACCCGCGGCAGGCAGGGCGCCGCCAGCGCCAAAGCCGGGGCCCCCACGGCCAACACGCCCGCTCCCACCAGGCACGACCGGTACCCGCGCCGATCGGCGGCCCTGCCCCAGAGCGCGCTGGCGAGTGTCCGGCTGAGCTTGATGGTGGCCACCATGATCCCGCCGAGTGCGGCCATGCCGACGGCGCTGCCGGCGCCCGAAAGCGTCTCGCTGCCGTAGGGGATGAAGAACGCCAGCCCCAGGTAGGTGATCCGAAAGCCGATCCGCTGCCAGAAGTAGCTGCGGTAGTCGCGGTCGCTCCGCAGCCAGCCCATCCCCCGGCGCAGCGACTCGCCCAGCGTGGTGGGCGCCCGGGCGGTGGGTCCGGCCTGCTCGCGGCACAAGGCGAACAGGGTCGCGCTGAGCAGGGCCAACCCCGCGCCGATCACCGCCAGGACGAGGTAGTTGAGCGGCAGGGCGACGTGCGTGAGCACCGGCTGGATGACCAGCGCGCCCAGGGCGATGGAGAACACCCCGCCCAGCAGGTGCCGCGTGCCGAAATACGCCCCCACCCGCCCCGAGGGGATCATTCTCCCGGCCATGTCCATGAAAACCACGTGGCTGGCGCCGTTGCAGATACAGGCCACCAGATACGCCAGGAAGAACAACAGCATGGGGAGGGAGCAACGCTCGGATGACAGTTGCGCCATGGCGGCGATCATGGCGGCGAGGGCGACGATCTTCACGCCCGACAGGGCGAGGTAATACGGGCGCTTGAGAGGTCGGTGCTCCAGCCGGTGACCCACCAGAAGCTGCGGCGCCAGCACGCCTGCCTTGCTCACCACGGTCACCAGGGCCACCAGAAGCTTCGACTCCGTCAGGGCGTAGACCATCCCCGCCAGGATCAGCTCCGGGTGGAGGAAGTCGAAGGTCAAGGTACCGGCGGCCCCGCTCAACACCCCCAACGTGTAGTTGCGACGGACCTGGTCGCGCTGGGGCTCGGCTTCGCGGGGCCCGTCCAAATCAACGCTCATCGGCTCTTCACACATCGGCGACATCCGGAAGCCAAGGCGAAGCTACCGGCCCGCCGGCTTCGCGTCCAGGGCAAAACCGGCCGGAACGATCCGGGCGCGACGGGTGGCACGGCTTGCTTGCTGTTTCCGGTATAGAGATGGGTTACAGGTAGTGC
>CAZNSB010000686.1:0-2830 GCA_964575155.1 uncultured Planctomycetaceae bacterium
CGCTTCCCGGGCCCAAGGTCGCGCCCGATCAGGCGGCTGATGCTGGCCGGGAAGCCATCGTCGCCGATGGGACGGCCGCGTACTGGCGCCACCACGGCCACATCCGTCTCGACAGACCACCTGCGGCACGCCGTCAACGAGTGCTGAGTATCAGGCTTGTGTTCCCGGAACTCGCCTGCCGCCGCATGCGGGCTGCCATCACGATGCACACCAACCCCAGCCGCCCAGGTCGTAACGAGCCGCGCCTGGCAAAACGCGAACGCCGACGATACGGCTTGCTGAAGGAGCCGCGTGAGAAAGCGAGACTGCGAACCTGAGTGAGTTACTGGCATTCGGGACATACGCGAAAACCGGATTCCGCAGCAAAACGGAATGCGCGATCGTTAAGGAATAGCGAGAGGGCATTGCGCACGTGATTCCTGACCAGTGAAGCACTTATAAGACGCCTCCCTCACAATAGCTCCGAGGGAAGATTATGATCTTAAGCGTTTTAATTATAATAGGTTATCTTCAGTTTTCCATTGACTTCCGCCTCGCGCCCCGGTAGACTGTGTGTGAGTTAACTGACTGTTGACACGGAGGTTAACAAGGTCATGCGATACGCCGTGGACCCACGACAAGCGATGCTGTTCGATCCGGCCGATTCGATGTTCTCCCCCAAGACCCTCAAGGCCATCAAAGATGACTGGCCCGGGGTCTTCCGCACGCAGATCCTCCACCTCATGCCCGTCGGGAAGATCGCCGGCCACTTCCACCCCGCGCTGGGCATCCGCACCAAGGAGCTCTACGGCATGGCCGGCACGATCTTCCTCAAGGCGTTGTTCAACCTCTCCATCGCCGAGACCGTCCGGCACTACCTCACCGACCTGGCCTGGCAGTACGCCCTGAACGTGCCCCCGCTGGAAGCCAGCATGAGCCACGCCACTGTCGAGCGGTACATGGCGCTGTTCGCCGAGGACGACGTTGCCGCGGAGATCTTCCATCGCGTCTCGTCGGCCCTGATCGAAGCGCTGGAACTGGATGTCCGCGTCCAGCGCCTGGACTCCACGCATGTGTTCTGCGACATGGCCGTGCTGGGCCGCACCGGCCTGATGGGCGTGGCGATCCAGCGGTTCCTGGTCCAGCTCCGCCGCCATCATCGCGACCTCTACGACGCGCTGCCGGTGGAGATCACCGAACGCTACGCCAGATCGAAGTCCCAGATGTTCGCCGATTATCAAGGCCCCACCGACACCCTGCGTCAGACCGTCGCCGAACAGTTGCTCGCCTTGGTGGAGCGGTTTGCCGATGTGCCGGCCGTTGCCGGCCGCACCACCTACCAGGCCCTGCGGCGGGTGCTCGACGAGCAGTGCGAGGTGACGGCCGAAGCGGTGCGGCTGAAGACCAAGACCGCCATCGACGTGATGCAGAACCCCTCGGACCCCGACGCCACGTACGACGGCCACAAGGGCCCGGGCTACCAGGCGCAGATCGCCGAGACCTGCTCGCCGGACAACGACGTGCAGTTGATCACGGCCGTCGAGGTCGAACCGGCCCACGCCGACGATCAGGACGCCCTGGTGCCGATGGTGGATCAGTTGGCCCGGCACGACCGCCTTCCCGAGACCCTGTACGCCGATCAGAAGTATGGGCGGGACGCGAACGTCACGGCCGCCGAGGCCCGGGGCGTGGATCTGCAAAGCCCCGTGGGCGGCGCGGCTCCGCTGAACCCCGATGACCTGACGGTGGACGACTTCGTCATCGACGAGGGGACGGAGATCGTCCAGCGCTGCCCGGCCGGACAGGTGCCCTGTTCGAGCGTCCACGATTCGGCCACGGGCAAGACGATGACGGTGATGGCCACGTCGGCCTGCGGCGGCTGCGCGTTCCGCGGGCAGTGCCCGGTGAGCAAGCGACGCCGGGGCTACGTGCTGTACCACACGGCCCTTCAGCGTCGTTCGGCATCGCGGCGGGCCGAGCAGGCAACCGAACCCTTCCGCGACGGCTACCGGATACGCGCCGGCGGCGAGTCGCTCAACAGCGGCCTGAAGCGCAGAACAGGGATGGGGCGGCTGAGGACGCGCGGGCTGGTGCGGATGCGGATGGGGGTTCTGCTCCGCTGCGCCGGATGGAACGTTCTTGCGGCGGTCCGGGCGATCCAAGCCCGCCGGAAGGCCGCCGCGGCGGCCTTGACGGCGGCTTTTTGGCGTTGGCCGGGCTTCGGGGCGCCTGGTCCTGGGCTTGTGGCGATCTGTCAACGGATCAAACGGATCTTTTGCCTCCCGTCAGCCCTCACCACCGCCGTGTGTGCGGCGGCGTGAGGTCGGCTGTGAGGGAGGCGTCATTAAATTCCCAAACTTGGGAATTCGAATCAGGGACAGGTTACAAAAAGCGGCAAGGTCGCTCGGTATTGCGGGTCCGAGATTGTAAGTCCTTATAGCGGCGGTCCCAGCGACCGGCAAGGTGCCCCCAAAAGCGGCGTCTCGAACGTCCATTCAATGGACGTTCGCGCCGCGCCGGGTCGTTCGACCGGTTGTTCCGCGGCCCACCTCCCCGCGCAGGGCCGGTCGTGCACCGGATCCGGCCTTGCCGTTTGACAATCGGACCCCGTCGGGTATCGTTGTCCCGCCGGCCGCGCCGCCCGGGTGGGGTACGCCGCCGGAACGAAGAGCCCAGAACGATGCCGCCCCTATGCCCACTGAGCCGTGCCCGTTGGATCTGGCCGGATCACGCGCCGTACATGCGCAACTCGTACGCCCAGTACCGCCGCGACTTCGACCTGGACGCCGTGCCGCCCGAAGCCCCGTTCCACATCACCGCCGACCAGGCCTACATGCTCTACGTCAACGGC
>CAZNSB010000687.1:0-2824 GCA_964575155.1 uncultured Planctomycetaceae bacterium
GAAGGGATCGCAGACGCAATACGTCCTGTCCCCGGGGGCGTCGGCGTTGACTTCCTTTCGCCCGGCCTCTTCCGAGAGCACGACGACCGGCCGGCCACGCGCCGTCAGCCGCTCGATGAAACGGTCCTCGCAGTCCTTGTCCACCTTGAAGATCTCGGGGTCCCAGCTCTTGAACTCCCCGACGCGCCGCTCGACCGTCTCGCCGCCGACGTTCTGCTCGTTCAGGTCGGCGATGATGTCCAGGGCCTCGGCGACGGCGGCCAGGTTGAACGCACTCAGCTCGCCCTCCTCAGAGGCGTTCGCCAGTCTCTTCTCAAACACATCGGGCATCGGCGTCTCCTCACGATCGGAATGGCCTGCCTGCGGTGCTTCCCGGGCCGCCGGCGCCTCGCCGCGCCAACGCGCAGCCGCGCACGCCGGAAACCCCAAACGACAAGGGCGGATAACCCTAACCCACAGGACGCGAAGCTGCAAGCGCCGCCTTCAGACCCAGCCCCGGCGTTTTCCGCGGTACGGCGGCCCGCCGGCGCGGTTAATCATGCTGTCGTTTCGCTGCCCGCCACATGTTGCGGCAGCCACGGCGGGCGAGCGGGAAGGAACGGTCATGTTTGCAGCGCCCTTTCGCACCGCTCCGGGGCGGCGCTTGGCGGCGGCGGCGGTCTGTCTTGGCGTTTCGGCGGCTCTCTGCGCCGGCGCCCCCGCGGGCGCCCAGCCCAAGAGGCCCGCGGCGGTGACCATCCTGGACGGCAGCAGCGCCTGGCGCGTCCTGTATTCGTGGGACGCCCCGCTGGTGAAGACCCCAGACGGCGTCAAGGCGCGGCGGGTGGCCGGCGGGCGGGCCGCCGCGGCGGACCGCCCGGACTTCCGCTTCATGACCCTGTATCCGGCGCCCGGCTGGACGCAGCCGGAGTTCGACGACTCCGCCTGGTGCCGCCGGCACTTCTTCGTCAAGTACGCCAACGGCGAGATCGACCCCCGCGCCGGCGGGGGCTCGGCCTCTCCGTATCTCCGCCAGCTCAGCCTCCGCGGCAAGTTCACCGTCACCGACCCGGGCAAGATCGACTGGCTGCACCTGAGTCTGGGCTACCGCGGCGGCGTGGTGGTGCACCTCAACGGCAAGGAGGTAACCCGCGCCCACATCCCGGGCGGGCCGGGCTCGCGGCAGGCGGAGGGACAGGTTGCCCCCGGCTCGCCGGCCGAGATGTACTCCGTGGACGTGTACATCAATACCAAGCGCAAGCCCTGGAGCTGGTGGGGCAACCGCAGCACCATCGGCAAGAAGTCCTACCCGTACCGCGTCCGCAAGATCGACTGGCTGGCGATCCCCGGCCGGCGGCTCCGCAAGGGGACGAATGTCCTGGCCATCGAGATTCACGCCGCCGGCTTCCCGGAGCCCTTCGCCAAGGCCAAGTTCGCGCCGCAATGGGCCACCTGCGGACTCATCGAGCTCCGCCTTCAGGCGGCCGGGGGCGAGGGGATCGTCCCCAACGTGGTCCGCCCGAAGGGCCTCCACGTGTGGAACAGCAACATCGCCGCGGACCTCTACGACGCGGAGTGGCCCGACCCGCACGAGCCGCTGCGCCCCATCCGCCTCGCCGGGGCGCGCAACGGGACCTACACGGGGAGGGTCGTCGTCGGCAGCGACCGGAAGATGAGGCACCTCCGGGCGACGCTGAGCGACCTGACCGGCCCCCGCGGGAAGAAGATCCCCCCCGACGCCGCCCGCGTCCGCTACGGCGCCTTCCGGGGCGCCGGAGCCGGATCGCAAGCGGCGGGCATCCTCTTCGGCACGAGCGCGGCCCGGCGGGACGACGGCCTGCTGGAGGCGGCACCGGCGGAGATCCCCGTTCGCGGCAAGGGCTCCGGGCGCAGCCCCACGCCCGAGGCCGCCCGCAAGGCCCGCCTGGCCGACGGGCTCCCGGCCGAGCCCGTCCCCGGGGCCGTCCAGGGCCTCTACGTCACCGTCCGCATCCCCAGGCAGACGCCCGCCGGGACGTACACCGGCTCGCTGACGATCACCGTCGACGGCGAGAAGCCGGTCGTGGTGCCCGTGGAGCTGAAGGTCATCGACTGGACGCTGCCCGACCCGAAGGACTTCACCTACTGGTGCGGGCTGATCCAGTCTCCCGAGGGTGTGGCCCTGCATTACGGGGCGCCGTTGTGGTCCGGGAGGCACCTGGAGCTGGTCGGGAGGAGCTTCGACCTCATCGGCCAGCTCGGCCCCAAGGTGCTGTTCCTGCTGCTCCGGGCCGAGGGCGAGTACGGCAACCAACGCTCCATGGTCACTTGGACTCGCCGCGGCGACGGGTCGTACGCCCACGACCTCACCGCCGTCGAGAAGTACGTCGACACGTGCCTGAAGCACATGGGAAAGCCCCGGTTCGTGGTCGTCGGCGTCTGGCACGGACGCAAGGGCGGGCCGCTGGTCTCCGTGCTCGATCCCAAGACCGGAAAGACGGAGAACGTCCGAGGCCCGGCCCACGGCACGAAGGAGAGCCTGGCGTTCTGGCGCCCGGTGCTGGCCGGCGTCCACCAGATCCTCAAGCGCCGCGGGCTGGGCGAGGCCATGGTGCTCGGCCACGGCGGCGACCGCTACCCGAACAAGACCACGGCCAGCGTCTTCCAGCGGATCGTTCCCGGGGTGGGCTGGCAGGCGGCCCGGCACGCCCCCAGGGGTGGGGAGTCGATCCCGTACGGGCGGTATGCGGGCGTGGAGGGCTCGGTGCCGGTCGCGTACCAGTCGAACGTCTGGGGCTGCGGCAACCTCCGCGACCCCGACACCCTGCGGGTGCACGGGTGGAACCACAGGTACGCGGTCGAGAAC
>CAZNSB010000688.1:0-2810 GCA_964575155.1 uncultured Planctomycetaceae bacterium
GTGGTCGGGCGTGCCAATGACCACCGCGTCGATGTCGTCGCGGGCAAGCACCTCCTCGAAGTCGTTGTATGCGGCGCACTTTCCCGGCCCGCCGGCCTGGGCTTGGTGCTTGTCGCGGACCCACTTGCGGACGTCGCAGGCGGCGACCACCTCCGTCTCCCGCTGGCCCACCATCGCCCCGAAGTGCCCCCGCCCCTGGTTGCCGATGCCGATGTGACCCAGCACCAGCCGATTGCTCGCCGCGACCTTCCTCTCGTCGCCCAGGGCGCTGGAGGTGATCACGTAGGGTGCGGCGACGGCGGCGCCGGCGGCCTTGAGGAACTGCCGGCGCGTGACTCCCGCTGGCTTGACCATGTCCTGCTCTCCCGTCCGCCCGATCGCCCGTCCGCCGCCTCGGGAGCCGGCCCTTGGACGTGCCGCCGCTCCCCCGCAGCCGGCCGGGGGGCTCAGCGGTCCTTCTCGGGTTCTGCGGTCTTTCCGCCGCCCTTCTCGCTGGGGGCGGTGTCGCCTTTCAGGTCGCCCATCGCGAACTGGATGCCGTCCAGATAGTGCTTCAGGATCGCCGGGTTCCAGAAGACCTCGTTGCGGTGCCCCAGCGAGCAGTAGAACACCCGCCCCTTGCCCAGGGCGCGGACCCAACTGACCGCGTAGTCGTTGTCCGCCCGCCCGCCCTTCTTCTTGATCTTGGCCATGTCCAGGCTCAGCAGGACCCGCAGCTTCGTTCGCGAGTAGATCTTCTTGAACTGGTAGATCTCGTCCTTGACCGTAAAGCCCTTGCCCTCGAAGGCGGCGTTGACGGGGTGGGCGGGGTCGTCGTTCTTGATGGCCACCACCTGGTGCCACGGGTGCCCGCTGAACAGCCCGCCGAAGAGGTGCCCGGCCGTGCCGTCGGTCGCCGCGTGGATGCCCACCAGCCCCTTGCCGGACTCGACGAACTCCTTCAGCGCCGCCATCTCCGGGCCGTCACGTTTCCAGCGGGTCGTCGCGTTGTTGATGCAGACCGCGTCGAATTCCTTGAGCTTCTCCGGGGCCAGCATGGCGTCGTCCTCGGTGACGACCACCTCGAACGTGCCCGTCTTCTTGCCCAGGATCTCCAGGGCCTTGGCCCCGAACGGGATCGACCCGTGCCGGAAGCCCTTGCACTTGTTGTACACCAGCATCTTCCTCGGCTTGGCCGGCTTGGCGGAGGCCTTTTCCGGGGCCGCGTCCGTCATCTTCTTGACCACGTCTTCCGAGACGGCCTTTTTCTTCTTCCTTTCCGCGGCGGCGGCCCCGGCCGCCGCCAGGGCGACCACCGCCGCCAGGATCGTCACGATCGCTGCCCGATGCATTTCGCTCTCCTTGTCCAGAGAACCCGGACTTGCCCATACGGACCGATGAGCCATCCTACTTGAACGTCCCTCTGCGTGCGAGGTGGCGGCGTTTTCGGGATGGGCCGTTGCCGGCGGTTCCGCCCCGGTGCCGTGACTGCCCGCTGCCGCAGACTGCCGCCCCGCCCCGACCGGCGCGGTCACAGCCCCGGCGGGAGCCCCTTGACCCGGCAGCCGTAGGCCCACGCCAGGAGCTTCACCGGGTGGATCGTGGGCTTGCCGGTGACGAACTCCATCTGCATGCGGCAGGTGGAGCATTCGGTCAGGCCCAGCTCGGCGCCGCTGGCGGCGAGCGCCTCCAGCATGGGCGCGCCGATGGCGAGTGAAAGGTCGTACTTGGCCTTCTGAAAGCCGAAGGTCCCCGCGATCCCGCAGCACGAAAGCTCCAGCCGCTCGACCCGCACGCCGCCAATCAGCTCCGCCAGGTCGGCCCCCCTGCGGTCGTGCAGCGCCCGCAGGTGGCAGGGGCAGTGGTAGGCCAGGGACACCCCCCCCACGGGGCGGAAGTCGGTCCTCAAGCGCCCGGTGGCGTGCAGCTCGAGCAGGTAGCCGGTCAGCTCCCGCGTGCGGGCGGCGACCTCGGCGGCGGCGTCGGTGTGCTCGATGTCCGGCCATTCCCGCTTCAGGCACAGCGCCGCGGTGGGCTCCGAGCACAGGATCGTCAGCCCCTCCCCCGCCAGCGGCGCCAGCCGGTCCAGGTTGTACCGGACGACCTTCCCGGCGGCGTCCACGTCGCCGTAGGCGATCATGGGCATGGCCGCGGACTTCTGATCGGGAACGACCACCTCCAGCCCGTTGTGCGTGAGCACGTCGACGACGGCCAGGGCGAGGGCGTGGTCGTGGTAGTTGGCGAAGAGGTCGACGAAGTAGACGACGCGGCCGGCGGGGGTGGGGGGGCGGCGTTTCTCGGCGTGGCGTCGGAGCTTCTTGAGGGCGCTTCGGAAGGCGAACGGCGGCATGGGGCGGCGGCGGTCCACCCCGGTGAGCTTCTCCATGACCCACCGGACGCCGGGGACGCGGAGGGTGAGGTTGGCGACGGCGCCGAAGGCGCTTCCGGCCCTGCCCATGGCCTCGCCCCGGCTGAGGACGCGCTGGACCCACCGCAGCCCCGCCCCCCGGGCCAGGCGGGCCTTCGCCTCGGCCATCAGCTTCGCCACGTTCACCCCCGAGGGGCACTCGAGCGTGCACATCTGGCAGCCGATGCAGGCCTCCGCCACGGCCCGGAAGGCCTCTCCCCCGGCCAGCTCGGGCGGGAGGTACCCGGTGGCGAAGTGCCGCAGCAGGTTCGCCTTGCCGCGGGGCGTGGCCTGCTCCAGGCGGGTGGCGCGGAACACGGGGCACATGCGGACGGCCTGCTCCATGGAGCGGCATACGCCGCAGCCGTTGCACAGGTCCAGTTCGACGAGGTAGTCGTTGCCGTCGAAGTGCAGCTCCGTGGGC
>CAZNSB010000689.1:0-554 GCA_964575155.1 uncultured Planctomycetaceae bacterium
GTCTCCCTGCTCGCCGATGCGGGTCTCGAGCTGCCCGACGCGGAGCTCGACGGCCTTCTTGCCCAGCAGGGCGAGCACGTTGACGCGCGTCTCCATCAGGGGGGGGAAGCGGCGCATGCCCTGCTTGAGGTGGAAGGCGGCGGAGAGCGGCTCGTTGGCGGCGAACAGGGCGAGCGCGGCGCCCAGCGACGCCAGCGGGTTGGCGGCGCTGAGGACGGTGGCGATCCGGTATTGCTGTGCGGCGTCGTAGTACTTTCCCCTGCCCCGCAGTTTTTCGGCCTTTTCCATGTGCAGATTGAAGAGGTCCCGGCTGCTTCCGGCGAGGCGGTTGAGGACCAGGCGGTCTTCGGCCCTGGCCACGGCCGCCGGCCGCGGAAGGTCCTGCTGGTCGCTTTTCTCCAACGGCGCCGGAAGCGCCGGCTTCTTCTTCGGCTCGGCGGGTGGCTTCTGCCGGGCCGCATCCAACTGCTCCTGCGACTCCTGGCGGATGCGGTGCAGGATCTGGAGCATGTCGACGAAGACGTCCTCCCCCGGCCGGGGGGGGTGCTTCTCGG
>CAZNSB010000689.1:564-2807 GCA_964575155.1 uncultured Planctomycetaceae bacterium
GTCGGCTGGGTGTCCAGCGGCTCGGGCTGGACCTGGGCGTCCAGCGCCTGCCCGGCGCTCCGCTGGCGGCGTGTCCGCTCCGCCTCGGTCAGCTCCTCCGCCAGCCGCCGCTTGTCCTGCGCGCGAAGCACGCCGAACAGCGAACTGGCGCTGGGGCGCACGGTGCCGTAGTCCCGGCGGGGCGCCGCCGCCGGCCCCCCCGCCGGCCGGGCGGCCGGGTACAACTGCGACGCCGTCACCATCGCGTCGACCTGGAGCAGCCTGCCCATGTCCGGGAAGATCGGCTTGTAGGCCTCGAGGGCGGCGTCGTACAGCCGGCGGGTCTCCGGCGGGGGAACGTACGTCCGGCGCGGGATCGTCGAGCCGGGAAGGTTCCGGTGGTCCACGATCCCCCGCGGGCCGAGGACGGTCCTGGCCGGGGAGAGGTAGGTGCTCGGCTGGTAGGGCGAGACCCTCCCGATCTGGTCGAGCCCGAAGGAATCGCGGCGGAAGTCGTCGAGCCCGGCGGAGGGAAGGTCCAGGCGGAACTGGTTGCTCCCGGCGTAGGGGACGTCTCCGCGGAAGTGGCGTCCGAGGCTGATCTGCCCGGTGACGTAGAGGTTGCCGTCGATGACGTACCCGGTGGGGCGGATGCTGTTGATGCCGCCGCTGCCGATGAGGAAGTTGGAGTCGAGCGCCCGCCCGTCCTGGGTGGGGACGACCTGGGCGTGGGCGGCGCCGGCCGCCGTGAGGATTGCCATCGCCACCAGCATCCGTGACGCGTTCATTCCGGCCGTCCTGGGAGGCAGGCTACCGGCCTGACTCGCCGTAGATGCCCTCGTGCAGATACAGGCTGCGTCCGTACAGCCTGTCCTTGTCCAGCCGGTCACGGAAGCCCTCGGGTTTCCGCCTGCCGGCGCAACGCTGCCGGGAAGCGGGCCTCCGGGGCCTCGAAGCTCTCCGCTTGCCTTTCACTTCCATTGTCTCCGAAGGTCGGGCTTTCGGCAAGCCCTTCCATTGAAATTGTAGGCTGCCCAGAGCGCATCGGCTGGCGGGGGCGGGCAAATGAGGAGTAACTCCCCCTGCCCCGGAGATTGATCGGGGGGGGTCAGCGGATCCGCGAGTCGCCCTGCCACATGTCCGCGTTTGGCCCGAGCCTGGCCCGCAGCGGGCGGGTGATCTCGTCCAGCCGATCCGCCACGTCCGCCGGCAGCGCCAGCTCGCCGGCGGCGGCGTTCCGGGTGGCCTGGGCGGGCGTCCGCGCCCCCACGACGACGCTGGCGACGGGCTCCCGCCCGAGCAGCCAGGCCAGCGACATCGCGCCCATTTCCAGCGAGGCCTCTCGGGCCAGCTCGGCGATGGCCGCGGCCGCGGCGAAGGCCTCGCCCTCGGCCCCGTCCTCACCGTGGTGGGCCCCCGCCCGGGTGCCGGAGAACAGCCTGGTCCGTTTCCGCCCCTCCGGCACCTGCTCGGGGCCGGTGAACTTCCCCGTCAGGAGGCCCTGCATGAGGGGGCTGTAGCAGGTCACGGGGGTTCCGGCGGCCAGGCAGGCCGGCAGGATCTCGAACTCGATGGCCCGAAAGAGCAGGTTGTAGGGGAGCTGATTGGCCGCGGGAGACGCCAGGGGGAGGATCGCCTTCAGGTCGGCGGCCCCGAAGTTGCTCACCGCCAGGTGGCGGACCTTGCCGGCAGCGATCAGCGACTCGATGGCCCCGACGGTCTCTCCCAGGGGCACGGACCGGCTGGGCCAGTGGATGTGGTAGAGGTCGATGTAATCCGTGCGGAGGTTGGCCAGGGTGCGCTCGCAGGCGGCCGCCACGTCTTCGGCCCCCAGGTGACCGGAGGAGACCTTCGAGCCGATCACGGCCTTTTGGCGGCCGGTGCCCAGGGCCTCGCCCAGCAGCCGCTCGCTGTAGCCCCGGCCGTAGCCCTCGGCCGTGTCGAAGAAGTTCACGCCCGCCTCGACGGCGGCGCGGATGGTGGCGAGGGCGTCGGACTCATCCTGCGGCCCCCAGGTCGCGTCGCCGACGATCGCCCAGCACCCCAGGCACACCGCCGAGACCTCCAGCCGACCGTCTGCGATCTTCCGGTATTCCATGGGCCGCATTCTCGACCGGCGCCCGCGCCCCGTCAACACCGCCGCCGACGGCCTTGGCAGGAGCCGCGGCGAGCACTATACTGGAGGTGCCCGGGCGTTTAGCTCAGCCGGCTAGAGCGCTTCCCTTACAAGGAAGAGGTCGCAGGTTCGAGTCCTGCAACGCCCA
>CAZNSB010000690.1:0-2806 GCA_964575155.1 uncultured Planctomycetaceae bacterium
GTGCATATTCTGCCCCCGCGCTGTCTGCAGGCATGCGGTGGACGGGCGCGTGCCTGCGAACCACCGAAGCGTGGCACCGGCGGGTCGCCGGGGGCGGTTCAAACAGCCATGTTCAGCGGTGTTTTCAGGCGGGCGTCTTTGGCGGCCTGGCGGACGGCGGCGCGGAGGGCGCGGTTGTACTTCCGGCTGGCGGGTTCGTTGAAGAGCATGGCCCGGGTGGGCGGCAGGGCCTCGGGGGCGAGCGCGGCGAGGGTTTCGTTCAGGCTCGGCCAGACGCCCCAGCGCAGGTTCAGCCGGTCCACGTAGACCTCCTCCAGCCCCAGCGGGGCCAGGGCCGCGAAGACCGCCCCCAACGATTCCGGCGTGTCGGTGAGGGTCGGGATGACCGGCCCGACGAAGGCCTTGGCGCAGATGCCGGCCTCGACCGCCGCCGCCAGGGCCTCCACCCGCCTGGCCGGCGGCGACGCCAGCGGCTCGAGCGCCCGCGCCAGCCCCGCGTCCATCGTCGTGATCGTCGCGCAGAGGCTGACGCCGCCGTGGTCGGCCAGCAGGTCGAAGTCGCGCCGGACCAGGTCGCTCTTGGTCTGGAGGTGGACGTGGAACCCGGCCCGAAGGAGCATCTCCAGACAGCGGCGGGTGAGGTGGAAGTCCTTCTCGGCGGGCTGGTAGGGGTCGCAGACGCTGGAGACGAAGACGCTCGGCGGGCGGAGGGCCCGCGAACGCCCCAGGCGGCGGGCCAGCACCTCGGGGGCGTTGACCTTGGCGTCCACGAAGCTTCCCCACCGCTGCCCGGGGTGATGGAACCGGCCCATGAACCGGGCGTAGCAGTACGCGCAGGCGTGGGCGCAGCCGACGTAGCAGTTCAGCGAGTAGTCGGAGATCCCCGAATCGCTGAGGATGCTCTTGCACCGGACCTGGCGGACGCGGACGCCCGTCGGCGGGTTGTCGCCCCTTGCGCCCATGCCCATGAGCATACCCGATCGCCCGACGGGCGATGCAAGCGGGAAAAGCGCCGACGCCGCCGCACCGACGCGGTACCATGCGCCCATGCCTCCAGCCGGGCCCGAATTCCTCTGCGACGCCATGCTCGGCGGGCTGGCGCGGTGGCTCCGAGCGGCCGGGTACCACGCCGAGTTCCACTACGGCATCGAGGACCGCCAGCTCGTCCGCCGGGCCCTGGCCACCGGGGCCGTCCTGCTGTCCAGCGACCGGCCGATGTTCCAGCGCAACGTCATCAGGCACAAGACCGCCAAGGCCCTCTTCGTGCCGCCGGCCCTGACCAAGCTTCAGCAGTTGGCCCACGTGCTGGGGCGCCTGGACCTGCCCGTCCGCCCGCAGCCGAGATGCATGGCCTGCGGGGGGGAGCTGGCGGAGGTGGCCAGGGCGTCCGTCCGCGACGAGGCCCCGGCCAGGGCCTACGCCGCCTGCCGGCGGTTCTGGCGATGCCGGCGCTGCCGGAAGCTCTTCTGGCGGGGGACGCACTGGGGTCGGATCACGGCCCGGCTGCGGGCGGTCGAGGACGGAAGGGTCGGCGAGCCGCCGGAGGCTCCCTGAACGCGCGTCGCACGGCTTGCCTGCAAGCCCTGTTCCCACCGAGCTACTGCATCGTCAAGATTGAACTTTGGGGTGCCACGGCTGCGCATTTTGCAGCCGTGCCTGCACCGGGGCGCGCACGGCTGCACACAACGCACCCGTGGCACCCGTGGGTTCAAACTGGACGAAGTACTACACTGGTTGCAGGCAACCAGACTGCCTGCCGGCAGGTGCCACCCGAAGCATTGGTTCTGAAACAGCTTCTACGGCTGCCACATCTCGTCGTCCGGGCGGATGTCCTCCGGCCACATGCCGCGGACGCTGCCGTCCAGGAAGATGACGTTGACCTTGCCCAAATGTCGGGGGGCGAGCTGCGGCAACTGGTTGCCGACGGCGTCCCTGTCCGCGTCGGCCACCGTCCGGTCGTACTCCAGCAGCAGGAGCTGGCCCGGGCGGGAGTTGACCGGTTTGACCTGGTTGTTCATCCCGTAGCTGGACACGCCGGCCGGGACCGTCAGGATGCGGGTGTTCTCCCCGGGGTAGGTGGAGTGGTGGTGATGGATCGTGTACGTCCGCCGGTCCGGCGAGAGCTCCACGATCTCCGCCCCCATCTCGTACCCGCGGGCGGACTGGCCTCCGTGGTAGGCCGTCCCCGGCCGGCCGAGGACCGCGTCGGTTGCGTCCAGGTTCGCGTCCAGGCAGACCACCCCGAGGATCTCCCCACCGAGGGTGATGGCCCCGCTGGTGTGGGTCTCCTCGCTCCCGACGGGGTCGTGGAAGAGGAACTGGCAGTCGACGATGGTCCCGGCCGGGATCACGCCGGGCGTCAGGTCGTCGGTGGAGTCGTAATACCCGGGCTGGGAGATGTTCACGGCGACGTCGACGGGCAGGACGTAGTTCTCCTGCTCGGTGTAGGTGAAGATGGCCGTGTTGCTCTCGGGGTTCTCGTCGAACCGGGCCGACGGCGGCGGGGCGATCTCCTCGACGTTCGCGGCGGGGATGACCTCCCTGCCGCCCCCCTGGGCGTCCACGTCGTGCTTGGGGCACGTCAGCACCCCGCGCCCCCCCTTGCCCCTGGCCACGCTCACCCACGCCTGCGGCGCCGGCAGCTTCACCCCCTCGCTGCCGTGGAGCACCTTCCACAACTGGCGCAGGTTCGACCGGCACTTGGCGTCGAGGGCGTACTCGCGGGCCCGATGCAGGCTGGGGACCAGGATCGCCACCAGCAGGGCGACGATGCCCACCACCACCAGCAGCTCGACCAGGGTAAAGG
>CAZNSB010000691.1:0-2798 GCA_964575155.1 uncultured Planctomycetaceae bacterium
GGCGAAGAGCCGGTCGTACCAGTGCAGCTCCTCGGCCATGGAGTCCAGGCCGATAAAGGCGACCTCGCCGATGATGTCCAGCTTGGGGTAGGTCAGGGACGCGTCGCCGAAGAAGGTTTCCTTGAATCGCTCGACGAATTCTTTCGAGCCGAGGTCGCCGGTGCCGTAGTCGTGGTTGCCGGGAACCACCAGCACCCGAAAGCCCGCCTCCTCCAGCCGGCGGATGCCCAGGCGCGCCCGCTCGGAGTGCCCCGCCACGTTGGCGTCGTCCACCAGGTCCCCGGTGATGACGACCACGTAGTCGGCCGCCGGCCGGATGGCGAAGGTGATGTTGCTGATCACGCAGCCGAGCCTGTCGGTGCAGTCTGAAAACCCCACGTGCAGGTCGCTGAGATGGATGATCCTCGGCATGGCCCCGATTATCGCCGCGGAGAGGCGATATCCAACACTCAATAGCCAGCCCCCAACGCCCAAGCCCCGGCCGTAGATTGACTGCCTCAGCCTGGGGTCTGAAGTACCCGTCCGAGAATCTCGACGAAAACGCCGGGCCTTTCGGGCGTGATGAGCAGCGGACGGTCGTTCCGCCGCTCGATGAGCACCATTGCCTCCTTCTCCGTGATGTAGGCCTCCACCGGGCCCAACCTTTCCGATCGCGTCCGGCCGAAGAACCCCAACACCCCGAGGTTGTGGGGAACCCCGAGCCTTCCGCTTTCCGCCGCCGACACCATCCGGACGCCCTGGATCTGCTGCCGACCGAGCAACCTGTGTCGAAACGCCCAGCCGATTCGCAGGCCGTCCGGAAGGATGCGGAAGTGGTCAGGGCGCAGGAACAGACACACGCCCTCGTAGACTGCCGCCGCCCCGACGAAAATCAGCGGGAACACGCCGTACCCGACATCGAAGATCACGCTGACGGTCAGGGCCAGTAGCAGAACGCAGACGTAGGCCGCCTGGATCCGCCGGTACGTTAAGGACAGCGGGGCCGTGAGGAACAGGCCTGTCTCGGCGCCTGTGGCTCCGGTCTGTTCCAGCAGATTGGCTTCGAGTGATTCTACGAATGCCTCGGGCTGATCCGGCGCGAGCACGACCGGCCTGTCGTGCCTGAGCTCGACGTAGACCATCGGCGCGCGCTCTGCGTCCCGCAGGGGTTCGTACCAGCCCGCATCCAGGCGCCGGCATCGCCGCGATCGGATGTCCCTGGCCGTCACCACGCGGGCGTTGAGGATCAGTTCCAGTGGGAGCAGCTGCTCCTGCCCGAAGCGGCGGACGATCGTCAGCCCCTCTGCCCCGACCCGATACTCCTTCGGGCGGCGCAATTGTCTGAACAGGCAAAGCAACCCTATACAGCCATAGCACACGGCAAGAACCAGAACCGGGATGGCAGAGCGAATCCGCCGCGGCGACACAACTCCCGTAGCGAGGTCCAGCCCCAGCGTCATCAGAACGAACAGAACTGGCCAGGCGACGGACCACAGCCCGCGCAGCGCCAACCGCCAGGTTGTCGACCGCGGCAGGAACTTCCGGGGCTTTCCGTTCATCTCATTCCGCCCTTCGAGGAAAGGACTTGTCGAGGGCATCCCTGCCTACCGACCAGGATTGTACCACTGCCACAGCCCGAAGGGGCAGGATCTGGACTCCCATTCGCAGTCAGTAACGAATGATGAACGTCGAAGCTCGTAGGGCGAGCAACTTGTTGCTCGCGAGAAGCTGTTGGGCGTGCAACCCGCCGCCTCCGGCGGCTAAGTTGCACGCCCTACTTTCTTGTTGGCCATTGGACGTTTTTGCCAGATGCCCCTCCCACGGGACGCAGCCCGTGGGCTTGGGGCGCGCGGGCGGGTGAATCGGCAATCCGCAACCTGCAATCCGGGATCGCTACTTCTTGCCGCTTTCGGCGATTCGCGTGAAGTATCTCTGGAGGGCCTCTTTGAACTCGGGGGGCAGCTTGGCCTTCATGGCGTCGGCGATGTCGTCCTTGATGTACTTGGGCATGTTGGCGGTGGCGTCGGAGGTGACGTCGATCTTGCCCGAGAGCAGCAACTGCGTCCGGCGCAGCGCCCCCAGGGTGACGTCCCTGCGGCGGAGGGCGTTGACGTAGCGATAGCTCTCCAGGTCATGCTGGACGCGCTTCATGAGGGTGATGGTCTTGAGGAACTGGTAGTTGGAGTAGTCGGTGACCTTGAATTGCGCCTGCATTCGCTCGGCCCGGTTTCGCAGTTGGGCCTGCTTGCCGGCCATGCGGTCGAGCTGCTTTTTCAGCTCCGGGGGCAGGGGCCCTTCCAGCCCTTCGCTGCCGGCGCCGGCGAGCTTCCCGCCGCCGGTGGCCCCGCCGGCGGGCTCCTTGGAGGTGTCGTTGACCTGCCCCTGCTGGAAGGGCTCGGGGGAAAGCCGCGTCGGCGTCCGCCGACCGCCCTTGCCGACGGCCTTGTCCTCGACGAACTCGCCGGTGGCCTTTCCCTGGCGGCCCTCGCCGGAGCGCCCGGAGATCTCGGAGGTGTTGGGGAGCTGGTTTCCGGTAACGCCCTGGGCGTTCATATTGGAGATGGGCCCGTCCATGGCGTCCCACCCGATGCCCTTGTCCCCGCTCATGGTGTACTTGCCGGTGACGTCGTCCATTTCCTCGAAGAGGTCCTCCTCCTCCTCGAGCAGGTCGCCGACGAGGTCCTCCAGCTCCTTGGGCAGCTCGGGCTGCTCGATGTTGCTCTGACCGGCGGGGTCCTCCATGTTCCACTTGATCCGGTCGGGCTCGTCCGGGAGCCACTTCTCGATGTTGGCCGTGAGAGTCTTGGCGTTCTCGATCC
>CAZNSB010000692.1:0-2798 GCA_964575155.1 uncultured Planctomycetaceae bacterium
GACCGGACATTTCTATTCGGCTCAAACACCGGACATTTCTATTTGGGTTTGACAATCTCCGCGGCGGCGGGTTGACAGGCGGAAGGCCGGGGCGTAGGATGGCGCTATCTGAGGCCCGGCGGGTCTCGCCCGGGCCGATACGTGCGAACTCGCCACGGGGCCGGAGATTCGCCTCCGGCTGAACCCTCCCGCAGGCGAGCGGGCTTGCTCGGAAAGGAGCCGGTAAAAAGTCACGCGGCGGGCGGCGCCGCCGGCAGAGGGGCCGGCGGGCCGGCTTGTGCCCGGCGCTTAACCCTTTGCGCGCGGGAGGTACTCCCATGATCAAGCCGAGGCTGTTCACCCCCGGTCCGACGGACGTTCCGCCGGAAGTCCTGATCGAGATGGCCAAGCCGATCTTCCACCACCGCACCGCGCGGTTCCGGGAGATGTTCGGCGCGGTCAGCGCCGGCCTGCAGAAGCTGCTGCTGACCGACAACGACGTGCTGACGATCCCCGGGTCGGGCACGGCGGGGATGGAGGCGGCCATCGCCTGCGCCGTGCCGCGAGACAGGAAGGTCCTCATCGCCAACGGCGGGAAGTTCGGCGACCGCTGGGTCAAGGTCGCCAGGGTCCACGGGCTGGACGTGGACGAAGTGGAGCTGGAATGGGGCGCCGCCCTGCGCCCGGAGACGGTCAGGGAAAAACTCTCCGCCGGGGGATACGGGGCGGTGGTCGTGGTGCACAGCGAGACGTCCACGGCGACGGCGTGCGACCTCCAGGCCATCGCGGCGGCCGTGGCCGAGACCGAGGCGATCCTGATCGCCGACTGCATCACGTCGGCCGGGGCCCTGCCGCTGAAAACGGACGAGTGGAAGGTGGACATGGTCGGCGCCGGCAGCCAGAAGGCGTTCATGCTCCCGCCGGGGCTGGCGTTCGTGGCCGTCAGCGAGAAGGCGTGGAGGAACATCGAGGGCATCGACGCCCCCAGCTTCTACCTGGACCTGAAGGCGTACCGGAAGTCCCTGGGCAACAACGACACGCCGTACACCCCCCCGGTGAGCCTGGTCCGCGGGCTGGCGGTCTCGCTGGAGACGATCCACGCCGTCGGCGTGGAGAGGGTATGGGCGCGGACGGCGCTTCTGGCCGAGGCCACCCGCGCCGCCGCGGGGGCCCTGGGGATGAAGCTGCTGTCGGCCCGGCCGAGCGACTCCGTGACGGCCATCCTGTACCCCGAGGGCATCGACGACGGGTTCCGGAAGCTGCTGGAGCGGAAGTACGGCTGCTCGGTGGCGGGCGGGCAGGAGCACCTGAAGGGCAAGATGTTCCGCATCTCGCACATGGGCTACGTCGAGCCGCTGGAGACCATCGGCCTGATCGCCGCCATCGAGTACGCGCTGGCCGAGCTGGGCGCGGGCGTGGAGATCGGCGCCGGCGTCGCCGCCGCCGTCAAGGTCCTGAAGGACTGGGAATGAGGAGGCCGGCCATGAAGGTACTCATCGCAGACAAGCTCAGCCCGGTCGGGATCGACTGGCTCGAGAAGCAGCCTGACGTGGAGGTGGCCGTCCGCCCCGGCCTGCCTCCGGAGGAGCTGGCCAAGATCGCCGGCGAGTACGACGGCATGATCATCCGCTCGGGGGTGCAGGTCACCGCGGAGGTGCTGGAGAGCCCGGGCAGCCTCCGCTGCATCGCCCGCGCCGGCGTGGGCGTGGACAACGTGGACGTGCCCACCGCCACCGCCCGCGGCATCATCGTCATGAACACCCCCGGCGGGAACACCACCTCCACCCCCGACCTGCCCAGGGCGCTGATGCTCGCCATGTCCCGCAACGTCGTCTGCGCCAACGTCTCCCTCGCCGCCGGGAAGTGGGAACGCAAGAAGTTCCAGGGAACCCAGCTCGCCGGCAAGACCCTCGGCATCGTCGGCATGGGCCGGATCGGAACCGCCGTCGCCAAGCGCGCCCTGGCCATGCAGATGCGCGTCGTCGCCTACGACCCCTACTTCGCCGGCGAGTGCCCGGAGGGGTCCTTCGAGATGGTCAAGACCCTCGGTGAGCTCTGCAAGCGCAGCGACTACGTCACCGTGCACGTCCCCAAGGCCCCGGAGACGGCGGGCATGATCGGCGCGGAGCAGATTGCGCTGATGAAAGAGGGGGTTCGGCTGATCAACGCGGCCCGCGGGGGGATCATCGACCCGGAGGCGCTTCTGGCGGGGGTGGAGTCGGGAAAGGTCGCCGGCGCCGCCATCGACGTCTGGTCCGCCGAGCCCCCCGAATCGGAGGCCGAAAAGAAGCTCATCGCCTCCGAGCACGTCCTGGCCGTCCCCCACCTGGGCGCCAGCACCGGGGAGGCCCAGGAGCAGGTGGCCCTGGACGCTGCCCGGCAACTGGTGGAGGCCCTTCGCGGGCAGGGCATCCGCAACGCGGTCAACGCCCCGGGCTTCGACCGCGCGCTGTCGCCGCTGATGCGGCGGTACGCCGAGCTGGCCCAGCGGATGGGGACCATCCTGACCTCGGTGACCCCGGGGGCGGTCAAGAAGGTCGAGGTGACCTACCGCGGGGACGTCAGCAGGGAGAGCGTCTCGGTGCTCACGACGTACCTCACGGTGGGGCTGCTGAACCCCTACGTCGAAGACGTCAACATCATCAACGCCCCGGTCATCGCCGCCCGGCGCGGGCTGGAGGTGGAGGTCATCACCACCGCCCGCAGCAAGGACTTCGCCTCCCTGGTCGAGGTGGAGATCCAGTCCGACCACCGCAAGCGGAGCGCCACGGGAACCGTCTTCGCCGGCAAGTTCCCCCGCATCCTCGCCATCGACGGCT
>CAZNSB010000693.1:0-2781 GCA_964575155.1 uncultured Planctomycetaceae bacterium
GCGAGGCTGCGGTAGTAGTACAGGTCCGCCATCACGTCTTCCTGTTCCGGATACACAAAGCTCAGGTGGAACTTCCGTCCGCCCATTTTGCCGTTCGCAAAGGCGTCCAGCAGTGCGGCATACTGCTTCTGTTGGAGCATCAACTGCATCTGACGCCGGATCGCGATCGGCTCCACCGGGATCTTCTTCGCCAGTTGCATGGCCCGGTCATAGTCCTTCAGACGTCCGGCGCAGAGCGATGCCTTTTCCAGGACGTCCGCCTTCAGCCGGTCGCTCAACGGCATATTCTCCGCAAGGTTGGTATAGGCGGTCAGCGCCTCGGCATCCTTGCCGGCCCGCGTCAGCGCCGAGGCCGCGTCGGCGGCTTCGATGAGTTTCTCCGCCCACGGGCGGTCGTACGGCCAGTCGGCCACCCCCAGGTGGAAATCGCGAAACGCGTCCGGCTGCAGGCCGATGCCGCGCAGGATCAGTTTCGGATTCGTCGTGAAGAACTCGTCAAAATCCCTGTCCGAGCTTCGCTGCCAGCCCTGAAGTCGGCCCGGCGTGCCCGGCATCATGGGGTTGGCGGCAAACGCATCGGAGCCGGTCCGGACCCGGTACTCCGGCAGCGTTCTGTTATTGATCGCCAGCTTCTCGTCCTCGGGCCAGCGCAAGTAGAAGCAATTGTCCGACTCCGTCACATTCGCGGACAGGTGCAGGAGCGTCTGATGGGTCTTGTTGCGGATGCACTCGCAGAAGATGTTGCCGCGCACAACGGTTGGCGCGTCGCAGGTGAGCTGCCGCAGTATCGTCATGATGAACACGTTGTTCTCGACGCGTGAATCGCCGCAGCGACTCAGCGCGACCGACGTCCATCCCCCGTGCACCACGCAGTTCCGGAGGAGCATCTCGGGGCTTTCGCTGGCGTTAACCATAGTGTTGAGGCAGCGCGTGATCTGTACGCGTTCGCTTTGGCGCACCACGAAACCCTCGCGCCAGAAGCTCAGTCCCCGGAAATACAATCCGTCGAACCGGACATCCGGCTTCAAGACGACCTCGAAGGAGCGTTCCAAGTTCTCGCCCCGGAGAACCGCCTTCTCGCCTGTTACGCAACGGAACGTAATCGGACGTTCCCTGGTCCCCGCCGCGCGGATACGCACCGTTTCGGCGTAATCGCCGCCGGCGATCATGACCGTGTCGCCGGGGCCAACCCGGCTCGCGGCGCGGCATACCGTCCGAAACGCCTGCCGGCGGCTCAGGCCGCTGTTGGCGTCGTTGCCGTCCGGCGCCACGTAGTACACGCGCGGCCCGGCCGCCTTGCCAGCGGTCTTAAACGACAATGCCGCGTTTTCCGGCTTGAGCACGGCCAGGGGTATCGCATCGTCCCGGCGGGATGCATCCGCCGAAACGATTTTAAAATAGTACGTCTGTCCGCACTTGAGGCCGGTCAGGCTAAACGTGTTGAAGCGTTCGGGGCCCCTGAAATTGCGCACCCTATTCGTCATTTCCGGCGTCTCGCCCCACGATAGCGAAAAGGTCGCCGGGTGCGTAGTCCACCACTCGATATTGGCCGTGGTATCACTCACCGAATGGAGGAATGGCCCGACCAGATCCAAGGTCTTGGCGGCGGCATCGTACTCGTGATAAATGCCCAACGCCGTGCTGCCCGGACCAACGCTCTTGAACCGATTGTCGTTCTTAAGGCGCGGCACGCCTTTTTCCAGGGCGAATTCCGGCGCCAACGTTTGGGAATAACGGTCATGCTGCCGCTGCTGTACGTCGGCGAAGGGCCAGGCCGTGCGGTTGACCTCCCAGCATCGCGATTTGTTCTGGTAGTTGTTGTAATCTGAATAGCGGATGGCGCCGGCCGCATCCGTCCGGACGGCCGGTCTGCCGGCGCTGGCATAAACGTTCCCGCTCAGGTAAACACCGCTGCTGTTCTTCAGTTGTACCGGCACGCCCGCAAACACAGAGTGCGTGACCTTCAGATCCCTGACCCGGTCCGCGTCCAGTCCGTCCGCAGGACCGAAAAACGTGCAATTCTTGAAGGCCAGGTCGCGGCTGTCGCCCAGGGCCGCTCCACCGGCAAAGCCCAATCGTTCGAAGATAATTCCCGCGCCGCCGGTCAGGACCAGTTTGCCCGTGATGACGACCGTCCCGCGGCCGCGGCCGCGAATCCTGATCGGTGATTTCCCGTTGCCCGCCTTGTTCCAGGGCACGGCCGCATATTCACCCTCGGCCAGATAGAGCGTATCTCCCGGGCGCAGGTGCTTGAGCGAGCGCGCCAGCGTGCGCCAGGGCTTACGCATGGACAGACCATCGGCCCGGTCATCGCCGGCGGGCGACACGTAGAAGACATTTGCCGCGTAGGGATACGGACCGCGGTCGGTCCCGTCCGGGGCCGTGCCGCGGAACCGCGAATCGCGTTGAAGGCGGAAGTCGAGGTTAAGCGGGTCGGCAAACTCGAAGTCCCTGTCCAGTTTCCGCTCGCGCAGGAAGAGAATATTGTCGGCGGGCGCGGCGGAGCTCCGGTCATACTCATTGCCGCCGCCGATCAGGTTGTGGAACATGTTGGCGTTCCGGATGAACCCCAGGGCCACGCAGTTTTCCAGCCTTTCCCGGGCCGCCGGCTTGACGGAATAGTCGAAGTTCTGCCCCCAGGAGATGTTGTTTTTGATCAGGAGCGGTCCTGTCATGCCGGAATAGTGCATAATGCCAAAATGTTCGTTGCCTTCGCGCTTGGACCGGTACGTGTGGCAGTTGCGGATGACATCGTTGTTGGCGCCGTAACGCACGATCCCG
>CAZNSB010000694.1:0-2778 GCA_964575155.1 uncultured Planctomycetaceae bacterium
CCTCGTGATCGACGAAGGCGTCCATGGTCTCGATGACGCCGCCGCCGAGGCTGTTCTCGATGGGCACCAGCCCCAGGTCCACGTGCCCGCGGACCGCCTCCTCGAAGACCGCCCGGATGTCCGCCAGCGGCAGGTACTCGATGGAGGCGCCGAACTTTCGCACGGCGGCCATGTGGCTGAAGGAGCCCTCCGGGCCCAGGTACCCCACACGCATCGGCTTCTCCAGGGCGAACGACCCGCTCATCAGCTCCCGGTAGATCGCCTGAAGCGTCCGCTGCGGCAGCGGGCCGGTGTTCAGCTCCCCGACCCGGTCCAGCACCGCCTTCTCCCGGTCCGGGGCGTAGACCTGCCGGCCCTCGGCCTGCTTGGCCCGGCCGATCTCCACCACCACCTTGGCGCGGGCGTTCAGCAGCTCCACGATCCGGCGGTCCAGCTCGTCGATCTGCTTCCGCATGGCCTCCAGGGCCGGGTCGGTCTTGTCGGGGTCCTTTTCGGGCATAGGGTTCGGTCGCAGCCGGTCGGGCGGGATTCAGCCGTACCCGCCGGTCACGTCTTGTACCCCCCCCGCCGATGGCGGTCAAGATGTTTCCCGGCGGCCCGGGTCCCTTGCGCAAGGCATTTCATGCTAAAGGGCTACCCTCGGAGTGCCGACAATCCCCTCGGCGGCGAGGCGTTGCAGGCTGTTGCTGCAACCGGCTGCGGTGCGGCGGCTTAGGCGGAATGACCCGACCTGCAAAGCTCCATGTGGGCAGAGATTACGGAATGACGAGGACGCGGTTCGTCAGGTCGTCGCACATCCTGGCGGTGATCGCCCTGGCCTGGGTGTCCGCACTGGTGCTTCTGCACGTGGCCTACGCCCAGCCCAACCTCGCCCGGCAGGGCAAGCGGATCGAGGACGACACCGCCGGGGAGTGGCTCCGACTGGCCAATTACTTCCTCCGGTCGCGAAGGGGGCAGATGCTTCGGATCACCGCCGACTGGGCCGACGACGCCGGCGTCAAGGCATACTTCGCCGGCGCCCCCCAAACCGTCCTCCAAGGCGAACTCTCCTGCCGGTCCCTCCTGAAGAACCGCATCCGGACGGTGATGCTGTGCGACGAGCGGGCGAGGCTGCTGTCGGCCTGGAAGGTGGACGAGGGCGGCGTGCTGGTCCGGGACGCGGCGTTCCCGCCCGGGAAGGAAATGGGCGAGCTGTCGCTGTTTCGGCTTTGCGCGGCGTCGCGCGAGTTCTCCGGCGTGGGCAACACGCCGCTGGGCCTGGCCCTGTTCGCGCGGGCCGCGCTCATCGACCAGGGCCGCGACCGGCCGGCCGGGTACCTCGTCAGCCTCCGACCGGTCGACGAGACGCTCTTCGCCGAACTGTCCGCCATGGTCGGCGTCCGGGTCAGCCTCCAGCCCGCCCCCCACGTCCCCCCCGACTGCCGCGTCCCCAGCTTCGGGCAGGCCGTCTGGAGAGACGCCGACCACACCCTCAACGGCGCCGAGTTCTTCCGCGACTCCTCCGGATCGCCCGTCGGGTACCTGGTCGTCAGAGGCAAGGCCGAGCCCATCTACCAGCAGACGCGGACGGTGGAGAAGGCGCTGGGCACGACGCTGCTGTGGGCGACCGGGTTCTCCCTGCTGATGATGCTGGCCGTTCACCTGGCGGTTTCCGGCCCGACGGCCAGGCTGCTTCGACGGGTTCGCCGGCTGCGGGAGGGCGAGCGGGTGCAGGTCCTCTCGGGCGGGCTGAGGGGCGAGGCCCTGGCGCTGGGCAGGCAGTTCGAGGAGGTGCTGGCGCACGTCGAGAAGCTCTCGCAGACCGACTCGCTGACCTCCCTGAGCAACCGCCGCTCCTTCCAGCACATCTTCCTCAGGGAGTTCCGCCGGGCCCGGCGGTACACCCGGAACCTGGCCCTGGCGATGATCGACCTGGACTTCTTCAAGGCCATCAACGACGCCCTGGGCCACCAGACCGGGGACCTCGCCCTGAAACTGTGCGCCGAGGTCGTCGCCAACAACGTCCGGACGTCCGACTCGGTGGCCCGGCTGGGGGGGGACGAGTTCGCCATTCTCATGCCGGAGACGACCGTGGAAGAGGCCGTCAACGTCGCCGAGAGGTTCCGCGCCGCCCTCGGGGAGCGGACCGTCGGGCGCGGGGAGCTGAAGATGTCGCTGACCGCCTCCATCGGCGTGGCGGACATGAACGTCCCCGGCGGGGACACGCCCGAGGCCTTCCTCGATCTGGCCGATCAGGCCCTGTACGCCGCCAAGCGGAGCGGGAGGAACCGCACCGTCCGCGCCGACCGCGCCGTCGACAAGGACGCCTGGGCGATTTCCGAGAACGACGACTCCCGGGTGGACCACCTCTACAAGGAGCTGACCCGGCTGGACGCCAAGTTCAAGCGCCTCTTCGTGGACGCCATCGGCGGGCTGATCTCGGCGCTGGAGGCCCGCGACGAGCACACCGCCAACCACTCCGTCAAGGTCCGCCGGTACGCCACCCTGATCGCGCGAAAGATGGACCTGCCCGACCGCGCCGTCGAGCACCTCCGGCGGGCGGCCATGCTCCACGACATCGGAAAGATCGGGCTGCCCGACCGCATCCTGCTCAAGGAAGGCCCCCTCACCGAGGAGGAGTTCGAGCCGGTCAAGCGGCACCCCATCATGAGCGTCCGCATCATGGAGGGCATGGAGTTCCTCGACCAGGAGATCCCCGCCGTCCGATAGCACCACGAACGCTTCGACGGAAGCGGGTACCCCGAGGGCCTGTCCGGATCGGCCATCCCCCTCTCCAGC
>CAZNSB010000695.1:0-2772 GCA_964575155.1 uncultured Planctomycetaceae bacterium
CTGCTGGCCATGGTGACCATCTTCGGAAAGGTCCGCGAGATCGCCCCCCGCCCCCCGGAGCGGCCGCCCGACGGCTCGCCCCCAGGCAGGCGCCCGCCCCTGCCCAGGCGGTTCTACGCCTTCGTCGGCACCGTCGCGATGTTCTCCCTCGGCAACAGCGACGACCTCTTCCTGGTGCTGTACGGTCAGCGGCTCTTCGGGCTGAGCCTGGTGGAGATGGTCGGCCTGTGGGCGGCCCTGCACCTCTCGAAGATCGTTTTCAGCCTCCCCGGCGGGATCCTCTCCGACAAGCTCGGACGGCGCCCGGTGCTGGTCGCCGGCTGGGGCACCTACGCCCTGGTGTACCTGGGCTTGGCCTTCGTCGCCGCCGACTGGCAGTTCTGGACGCTGATCGCCGCCTACGGCTTCTACTACGGCATGACCGAGGGCGCCGAGAAGGCCGTCGTCGCCGACTTCGTCCCCAGCGCCCGTCGCGGCACCGCCTACGGCATCTATCACGGCGCCGAGGGCCTGGCCAAGCTCCCCGCCAGCTTGATGTTCGGAGCCTTCTGGTTCGTCATCGGACCGAAGGTCGCCTTCGGCATCGGCGCGGCCCTGGCCGGGGCGGCGGCCGTCCTGCTGGCCGTCCTGCTCTCGACGACGCGGAGGAAGCCCCAGGAGCCGTAGCGGACGACCGAAGCCCCCCAAGAGGAAACGGGCAGGCGGCGTTCACGGGCCCGGGGTGAAATCCTTCCAGAACGGCAGGGCCGCCACCCGCCGGATCAGGAAGTACCCGGCGGCCCCCAGGGCCGCGGCCAGGAAGACGGTGAACGCCCGCACCTCGATCTGGTTGGCGCCGTCCTCGCGGGGCGCCCAGTAGACGGTGACCAGCAGGAGGTAGGCGGCCCCGACGAGGGCGAAGACCCACTTGGGGGCCTCGGCGAGCAGGACGGCGGAGTCCGGGGCGGGCTTGGCCGCGGCGATCCCGGCGCCGGGGGCCAGCAGCAGGTACAGCACCGCCGCTCCCGCGAAATACGCCGCCGACAGGGCGCAGAAGAACCCCGTCTTGAGGAAGGGCACCAGCGGCGCCAGGAGGAGGCCCGCCACCTCGCGGACGGAGGCCCGCGCCCGGAGCAGGCAGAGGAGGACCACGGCGACGGCGTAGGCGGCGGCCATCGCCACGTACATCCATCCCGGCAGCAGAGAGAACCAGGCCCCGACGCGGGCGAAGGGCTCCAGCTTCACGTCGCCGCGCCACTGGAGGATCGACGCGTGCACCCCGGCGACGGCGATGAAATACGCCGCCGAGAGCCCGCAGAAGATCACGACCTTGCCCACCAGGGGCCCCGAGACCGCCCTGAGCTTCCCCGTGCCGGCCAGCCGCACGCGGGAGAAGTACACCAGCACCCCCAGCAGATACGCCCAGATCAGCACCAGGTGCATCCACCCGGGCAGCGCGGCGAACCACGACCCGGCGTTGAAGAAGGGCTTGAGGTGGAGGCTGCCCGCCTTCTGCGCGATGGCCGCGTACAACAGGGCCCCGCCGAGGAAGTACGCCGCCGAGATCGCCCCGAAGATCGCCGCCTTGGCGAAGGAGATCCAGGCGCCCAGGGCGACGCCGGTGTCCTCGGCCTCGGCCTTCTCGGCGGGGAGCCAGTAGACCATCACGAGCAGCGGATAGCCGAGGACGACCAGCAGGTACACCCACGCGGGGGCGGCGGCCCACCAGGCGCCCAGCTCGGTCGGCACGCTCAGCCGGGCCTTGCCCGCCGCCGCCGCCAACGCCGCGCACAGCAGCGTCGCCCCCAGGAAGCACAAGGCCGAGACCGCGCAGAAGTAGGCCAGCTCCAGGAAGCACGTGACGTAGGCCAGGGCCCTGCTCGAGCGGTCCACACGGAAGCCACTGGTCAAGCTCATCGTCGAGTTCCCTTTGCCGCGAAGTCGGGGACATTCTTGGCGCCGATGCGCCCGAAGACAAGGGCAAAATCGCCCGTTGGGCCGTGGCGGGTCGGGCGGCATCCGCGCGGCCGGCAGGCAGCGCCGGCCGCCTCAGCCGGCGGGGGAGGCCTTCCTCTCCAGCAGGGCCTCGACCAGGCTGACGGCGCCGCGGATGATCAAGGTCACCGCCAGCAGCATCAGCAGTGACGCCCACACGTACGTCACCAGCGGCCAGAGCTTGTCCATCAGCGTGTCGAACCGCTTCCAGATGAGCCCGACGAGGGCGATGAGCCCGGCCATGGCGACCACCGCCGCCAGCGTCGCGCGCAGCGACCGGCGGACGGGCGCCAGCCGGATCGACAGGCACGTGGCCAGGTACACGAACAGCGGCACCCGCCAGTCCAGCCACCGGACGCGCAGCCACGTCCGCCCCATGCAGCGGACTAGGTCCACGTGCGTGTGGAGCTGCTTCCAGAACGCGCCGGCGGCGGTGGGGACCTCTCGGGGCAGGAGGGAATCCTTCTCCAGCAGCAGGTCGGAGAGGTAGGCGAACTTGGAGATGACGGGGTCTCCGAGGAGCTGGTGGACGATGACGATTCCGGCCCCGCAGGCGAGGATGCAGGCGAAGGCGGCGACGACCGGCCCGACGTGCCGCAGCCTCGGGGCCGCCTCGGTGGTGGGCTCGGAGGCGTCGGCGGGGGACGACTTCCCGCGTCCGCCGGCGGCGCCGGAATCGATCAGCTTGGCCCGGCGGACCTCCCCGCCGGTGATCAGGCAGCCGAAGATGTACGCCATCTCCGAGACGACCGTTCCCGGCAGCAGGGCCCCGTTGACCGCCGGCGGCTTGACCATGCC
>CAZNSB010000696.1:0-2764 GCA_964575155.1 uncultured Planctomycetaceae bacterium
CCCCGGCCGCATCGTCGGGTCGGGCGGCTCGGCCGGGGCGCACATGGCCGCCTGCGCCGCCATGACCACCGGCCTGGAGGCCAAGGATGAGGACCCCAAGATCTCCTCCAAGCCCGACCTGCTGGTCCTGTTCAACCCGCCGCTGAAGCTCCACGGCGACGGCCGGGCCGCAAACCGCATGAGACACGACCCCGAGATGGGCAGGCGCATCTCCCCCCTGCTGCACCTCAGGAAGACCACCCCGCCGATCATCATGTTCTACGGCTCGGCCGACCCCTTCTACAAGCACGACGCCCGCGAGTTCCTCGCCAAGGCCAAGAAGGTCGGGGCAAAGGTCTCCTGCAAGGTCTACCCCCGCCAGGGCCACGCCTTCTTCAACCGCCAGCCCTTCTGCAACATGACCCTCCGCGCCGCCGATGAGTTCCTCATCGCCCACGGCTGCCTGACCGGCCGGCCGACCGTTGGGGTTTCGTCGAGGCCCGGCCCGGCAACCAGGCCCGCCAAGGCGAAGAAATAGGTTTTCGCGGCCACCAATCGGGCGGGAGGTTCGTTTCTTGTCTTGACGGGCCCCGTCGGCGGGGTGAGAATCTGGTGGCCCGGGGAGCGTCGGGGGCGATGCAGTTGGACGGAAGCGCCGGGAGGGGTAGATTCCGAGGGTCGGCCGATGGCCACGCAGTTCACCGTTCAGCACGGCGACGTACTCGAGGTGCCTTCGGACCTGCTGCTGCTGAAGTACGCCGGCAGCTTCTGCGGGGCCGGCGAGCAGGTCGCCACGGTGCTCCTCGAGCGCAAACTGTGTTCTCACATGGACATCCGCCCCGGGCCGGATGACTTCGCAATCGTCGAGACCGCCGGGGCCATCGCGCCGGTGCGGGTCCTGTTCCTGGGAACCAAGGCCCCGGACGTGTTCGACTACGAGCACATGCGCCACTTCGGCCGGCGCGCCGTCCAGGTGCTGGCCAGGCAGCGGCTGGGCGTGGAGACGCTGACCACCACCGTTCACGGCGTCCGCTATGGGCTGGACGCCGGCGAGTCCCTCCGGAACCTGATGGACGGTCTTCAGGCCGGGCTGGCGGCCGAGGAGAACCTTGCCCTCAGCCGGATCGTCTTCGTGGAACGAGACCCGCGCCGGGCGCGAGTCCTTTCCGGCCTGCTGCCGGGCGTCCGCGAGGAGCTGAAGGAATCGGCCGGCGCGCCCCAGGCGGCCTCGTCGATGCGGGCCAAGGCCCCGGACCCCGACCTGACCCGTTCGGCGGCCGCGCCCGTCGCCGAGGCGCCCGCGCGTCCCGTGCGGGTCCCGGACCGCGCCGCGCCGCCGAAGCGGCACGTCTTCGTCGCCATGCCCTACTCGGAGGAGTTCTTGGACGTCTACGAGTTCGGCATCTACGCCCCCGTCCGCAAGTGCGGGTTCATCTGCGAGAAGGTCGATGAGACCTCCTTCACCGGCGACATCCTGCGCCGGATCACGGAAAGGATCGAGACGGCCGAGTTCGTCATCGCCGACCTGACGGAGGGCCGACCCAACGTCTACCTCGAGGTCGGGTACGCCTGGGGAAAGGCCGTCCCCGTCATCTTCCTCGCCCGCGAGGGCCAGAGCCTGCACTTTGACGTCAGCACCCACCGGTGCATCTTCTACCGGAGCATTCGCCAGCTCGCCGAGGGCCTGGAGAGGCTGATCCGCGGCCTGAGCGGCGGCCGGAACGACGCGGTGTAGCGGAAGGCGGCGTCCGGGCTACGGCCCGGCGGGGGCCGACCGGCGGTCCCTTGCCCGTCGGCAGCGCGACGCCCGCCCGTTGTGGCCGGCGCCGCGCCGGTACAGCGCCCTGAACTTCCCCATGTGCAGCCAGCCGGTGGACGGGTTCGGCGGCCCCACCCGCCGGACCTCCTGCGTCGCCACGCCGGCGCGGTGCCGATGCAGCCGCAGCGGCACCGTCCCGTCGGGCGCGCCCACCATGCTCGCCCAGCACGAGTGCCGGTGGGAGGCGTTGGCGGCGAAGACCCACATCTCGTGGTCGGCCGCACGCGCCTGCACCCACGCCGGGCCGATCTGGTCGAGGCAGTTCCGGCCCCGGTGCCCGGCGTTGTAGAAGGAGTGGATCATGATCTCCACGCCGGCGGCCTCGTACGCCCGGTACAGGTGCGGGAAGCACCCGTCGTAGCAGATCAGCATGCCGAAGCGGAACCCCTTCAGCCGCCAGCTCACCGCGTGATCGCCGGGGGTGTACATCTTCAGGTCGCCGGTGGTGCAGAAGCGCTTGTCGTAGCGGTCCACGATCTCGCCGCGGTCGCTGATGAGGTACAGGCAGTTGGTGGGCTTTTGTCTTCGGCTGAGGTAGTGGCTGCTGCCGAGGGCCACCCAGATGCGGTGCCGGCGGGCGCAGGCGAGGACGGCGCGGGTTTCGTCGGCGAGGGCGGCCCAGTCGAACCGGGCCCAGCCCTTGAGGTTGCCGGCGGCGTACCCGGAGAGGGCGGTCTCGGGGGTCTGGAGCAGGTCGGCGCCCTGGGCGGCGGCGCGGGCGACGCACCGGCGGATCCGCCGGCCGTTGGCGCGGACGTCGCCGGTCACGGGGAACTGCGAGACGGCGATCCGAACGGGGCCTTTCCCGGGCACGGCTGTTTCTCCTTTCCCTCGGTCCGACCTGCCGGGTCAGACCCGTCTCCTGTGGGGCAGCTCGGCTCGCGGGCGGGGGTCGAACGGGCGGCGGAGCTGGAGGCTCCCGGTGGGGCAGTCGATGGACTCCAGGAAGGCGACGTAGCGCCGGTG
>CAZNSB010000697.1:0-2757 GCA_964575155.1 uncultured Planctomycetaceae bacterium
GGGCCTTCCTGGACGGGGGGTCAGTCGATGGTGACGAGGGCGTCGGGGAGCTCGTTGACGTCGTCGACGGCGCGGGGCAGGACGGGGGCGAGGCGCTCGCCGGCGGCGCGGAGGGTCGAGCAGATGGCGTCCGTGACGTCGCCGGCGCGGAGGTCGGCGACGAGCCGGTCCCGAAGCTCATCCAGCGCCTGCCGGCCGAGCTTTTCCATGACGGCGCGGTCGGCGATGAGCATGGCCATGCGCTCGTACAGGGAGACGTAGACGCACAGGCCGGTGGCCCCGGCGGTGTGATGTAGGCGGTTGTCGAAGAAGACTTCGCGGGCGCGGGCGGCGACTTCCTCGGCCATCTGCCGTCGCGGCGTGAAGAGCCGGCGGAGCCAGCCGACATAGGTCGCCAGCACGGCCCCGACGACGAAGCCGGCCAGCACCGCCGCCAGCAGGACCAGCAGCCTGACCCAGGGGGAGGGCCCTCCCCATGCCCCCGGCTCGGCCCGGGCGGGGGGGAAGGCCAGCCAGGCGACCACCAGCCCCACCAGCCCGAGCCACAGGCCGACCATGTCCTCCGGGCGGTCGTACCGCCCGGAGGCGGTGGCCACGACGGGGACGATCTCGGCGGACGTACCGGCCTCGGCCTGGCCGACGGCCTGGTTGATCCGCTGTTTCTGCTCGTCGGAGAAGATTTGGGATGCACTCCTCATGTTTTCAGCCTCTGGCCGGGCCGTTCACCATGACCCGCCGGCGCCGCCGCCGCCGAACCCGCCGCCGAAGGACCCGCCGCTGAAGCCCCCGCCCCGGCCGGAGCTCCTGAGCATCGAGTACAGGAGGTATCCGATCAGGGCGAAGGCCGCCCCCCAGAACAGCCACGCCCACCCGCCGGAGCCGCGGCGGATCAGCGAGAAGATCGTGAAGATCAGCAGCCCGACGAACCCGACCATCAACCCGTAATGCCACCATGGCCGCTTGCGGCGGGGCAGCTTCAGTCCGCGGGCCATCTTGTCCAGCGACTCGACCCCGGCGACGATGCCCTCGGAGAAGTTGCCGGCCTTGAAGCGGGGAATGATCTGCTCGTCGATGATCCTCTTGGCCACGGCGTGCTTGGATTGGTCCCAGCCGGCCCCCATTTCGATCCACAGCTTCCGGTCGCCCTTGGAGACCAGCATGAGGATGCCGGTGTTCCACGCCTGCCCGCTCAGCTCGGCGTGGCCGACGCCCCACTGGTCGAAAAGCAGGCGGGTGAAGGTTTCGATCCGCATGTCGGCCCCGCCATGCTTGGCCATGGAGACGATCGTGACCACGATGATGGGCGTGGCCTTGGCCGTCAGCAGCTTGTCGCAGGCCTGACGGATCTTGGTCTCGTCGGCGTCGGCGATCATCTCCGCGAGGTCGCGGACGAACTCGCGCTCGCCCGGCGGGTCGATGGTGATGCGGACGGCGGCCGCGCGGCCGGCGAGCGACAGGAGCAACACCGCCCCGATCAGAAGCCTCATCCATGCCGCAGGTCTTGACGTGCTCACGCCGGGAAGGTACCCGCCCGCCGTGTCGAGCACAAGGGCCTTCCTTGGGATTCTCCGCTGGGGTGCCGGCTCGAGGCTCGGCCGCTGATCCGGCGGCCGGGGGGCGGTCAGGCGTCGGGGGCGCGGAGTTTCTGCCTCCGGGCGGCGTAGACGTCGGCGCCGTCGGCGGGCTCGGCGCGGAGGGCCCGCAGCAGGACGACGCAGAGGATGAAGATCAGCGCGAAGTGGAGGAAGGTGGGCCCGTAGGCCTCGACGAGGTCGGCGATCTCGTCGCCGCGCTCCCGGCCGAAGAAGGGAATGAACAGGCTCTTGCCCATCAGCCAGACGCCCGCGCCGGCGAGGAAGGTCCACACGAGGCAGGCGATGCGGCGGCTTCGGGCGAACCGCCCGTAGGCCAGGGCGTACCAGAGGGGCAGGTGTGCGATCAGCAGGATGACGGCATGGTGGTCCCAGGTCCGCTGGTTGAGGATGAGCATGGCGACCACCACGAGGCCGTAATGCAGCCCCCTCCGGGCGTCGTCGCGGGGCAGCTTTCGCCAGCCGACGGCCCAGGCCATGACGGCGACAAGGCCCAGCTTCATCGCCAGCAGGACCCACCTCCCGGCGGGCGGGGGCAGGGCGACGAAATTGACGTAGCCGAACCTCGGGGCCACCACAAAGTCGTCCGGGTTGTAGTAGATGTTCCCGCGCATGAGCAGCCGGCTGAACACGCCGGAGAGCGACTGGTTGATGTGGATGGGGTAGGGCGCCCCTTTCACCAAGCCGGGGACGATCAGGTTCTCCAGCCAGGCACCGGTCAGGAGGACGTACCTCCCCGGCCCGAGTGCCGCGAGGGGAACGAGCACGACCATGATCGCCAGGGCGACGAGCAGCCCGCCCAGCAGCCGCCAGTTCCGCTGGTAAAGCCAGTACACTGCAAACAGCGCCGGGGTCATCTTCAGGCAGACGGCCAGAGCCAGCATGGCCCCGGCGGCGACGTCGCGGCCGCGGCGATACAGCCAGAGGTGTCCGGCAATCGCGGCCAGGACGAAGACGTTGGTGTTGCCGTGCTGGAAATCGGAGATGATCAGCGGCAGACTGAACAGCAGCGCCAGCCCCACCAGCCACTCGCCCATCCGGTGCCGGCCGTGGTCGGCCACCGCCGCCGCCGCGAAAATCGCCGCCAGCAGGGCCAGCACCTTCAGCACGTTGACGGCGGCGGCGAGGGCCTGCGGCGGCAGGTAGGCCAGCGGGGTCAACAGGA